>JAZLGD010000139.1:0-11899 GCA_045616105.1 Oscillospiraceae bacterium
CGACAAGAAGTCCGTAGAGCGTGGCCAGGTTCTGGCAGCTCCCAAGACCATCAAGCCCCACACCAAGTTCGTTGGTCAGGTTTACGTTCTGTCCAAGGAAGAAGGCGGCCGTCATACTCCCTTCTTCAACAACTACCGTCCTCAGTTCTACTTCCGTACCACCGACGTTACCGGCGTCATCACCCTTCCCGAAGGCGTTGAGATGTGCATGCCCGGCGATAACGTTGATATGAACGTTGAGCTGATCACCCCCATCGCAATCGAGAACGGCCTCCGCTTCGCTATCCGTGAAGGCGGCCGTACCGTTGGTTCCGGTGTTGTTATCGGTGTTAACGAGTAATTCGTTATTATAACAAAAAAGACTTAGTCGAAAGACTAAGTCTTTTTTTTATTTGTCTGATTTTATGCCGTGCATAAAGCCGTCAATAGCGGCTGAGTGAATGTCGCCCGCAATAACCCTGTGATTTCTGATATATAAGGTTGCATATACAGGGCAGTCGTTTTCGTAGTTTGTCACCGTGTATGTATACTGCTTGCAGTCAAAGCCCGCATAATCATATAGGCAAAAACCCTGCTCATACTGCATTTTGGCGTAATCATCCATAATGCCGTCAAATTCTCTTGGTAGAGTGATATCACGGCATTCCTCGCTGCTCAGGTCGATTTCCCATCCGAAGGAGTTTAAATATTTCTCTCGACCTGCCGGAGTGGAAACATCAATAATTTCCGAAAGCCCGAACCCGCTTCCGGGGATGCTGAGAATAATAACCGCGGCGACCATCAGTGCGCCGACAACAATTATAAAGACTATTGCGCTCTTTTTGCTTTTAAACTTTGTAAACATACTGCTAACAAATCCCCGGAAGTGTTCAAAATTCAATAGTTTTGTGGTATAATTATTACATCGCTTAAGTATATGCGAGGTTATGAACAGCTATGCCGTTGATGAGAATTGATAAGTTAATATCCGAATGCGGCATTGCCTCCCGCAAGGAAATTAAGCAGATGATTAAGGCGGGCCGCGTTGCAATTGACGGGGTTACCGCTTCGTCACCGGAGCAGAAGCTCGACCCCGACATCAATAAAGTCACGCTGGACGGGGAAGAGGTAGCTTATGCAAAATATCGCTACTATATGCTGAATAAGCCTGCAGGTCTGCTTTCGGCTACTGATGACGGCAGACAGAAAACAGTATTGGATATTGTAACACCGGAGATGCGTAAAATGGGCTTGTTTCCTGTCGGCAGACTTGATAAAGATACGACGGGACTGTTGCTTCTCACTAATGACGGTGAGTTTGCACATCGGGTCATTTCACCTAAATCGGAGATAGTAAAAACCTACCGCGCAGTTACGGTCGAAAGCGTTGATGCGGCAGATGTTAAAGCCTTTAAAAACGGACTAACTCTCGGCGACGGAACAAAATGTCTGCCTGCAGAGCTGATACCGCTTGAAGACGGAAGCTGTCTGGTCAAGGTCATGGAGGGAAAATACCATCAGGTAAAGCGAATGCTCGCATCGAGAGGTAAGCCGGTTTTAGAACTTGAACGCAAGTCAATCGGATCAGTCGAGCTTGATTTGTCTCTGAAATCGGGGGAATTTCGTCCTTTGACAGATGATGAGTTGTGCAGACTGATGAAGGAAAAATGACGAAAACAAGCAACGATATTTGTTGCTTTTATCAAATAAATTGATGGTTTTTTTCAAAACTTCACAAATTTCTCCTACTTTTCTATTGAAAAACGCACAAAAAAGTATTATTATGATACAAGCATATTAGCTGTGATTTTGTATATTTTAACATAATACTTTATTGGAGGAAAACTTATGTCCAGCAGAATTTTCCAAAGCGTTATTGTCCAGATAAAAGAAGCAACCGACAGATGTATTGGCATTGTAGATGATCAGGGCTTCGTAATTACATGCAGCGAGCTTTCCATGATAGGCTCACGCCTCGAGGATTTTCAGGGCTTTAGCTTTGAAAACGGAGAACAGGTCTATGTAAACAATCTGCGTACATATAAAATCCTTGGCGCAAGCAACGCCAAGTTTGATTATGCTGTTTTCGTAGAGGGCACCGATGAAATTGCAAAGGTTAGCTGCCTTATGGCTTCCGTTGCTTTCAATGAAGCTAAGTCCAACTACGAGGAAAAGCACAACAAGGCTGCGTTTCTTAAGAACATTATCTCCGATAACATTTTGCCCGGCGATGTTTATGTAAGAACTAAGGAACTTCACTTTGTTCCCGACATCCCCCGCGTGCTCATGCTTGTACGTCAGTGCGACAGGGCAGATGTTGCTTCTGTTGAAGTGCTCCAGAGCATTTTCCCGGATAAGCAGCATGACTTTGTTATAAGCGTCGACGAGACTGATATCGTTATCATCAAGGAGCTTCCCAACGGCGAGAATCCCGCAGAGATAAAGGCTATCGCTGAGTCTGTTGAGAATGTGCTCCAGACCGAGCTTCAGATAAAATCCATTATCGGTATCGGCACAATAGCAAAGCACCTCAGAGAGCTTGCAGACCGCTATAAGGAAGCCCAGATCGCAATTGATGTCGGCCGCGTTTTCGATTCCGAGAAGAACATCATCAGCTACGAGAATCTCGGTATCGGACGTATTATCTATCAGCTTCCCACAACTCTTTGCGAGATGTTCCTTAATGAAGTATTTAAGAAGAACTCTCTTGATTCTCTTGACGAGGATACTCTCGAGACCATCAATAAGTTCTTTGAAAATAACCTTAATGTTTCCGAAACTTCACGAAAGCTTTATGTCCATAGAAATACTCTGGTTTACCGTCTTGAGAAGATCAAGAAGCTCACCGGCCTTGACCTGCGTGAGTTTGACCATGCAATAGTCTTCAAGGTAGCCATGATGGTTAAGCAGTATTTGGATTCGATGAAGCAGTGATCTATTAAATTTCCAGGAGGAAAATCTTAATGGTTCAGATGAACAATGTGACCATGGTTTATGATAACAGCCAGATATCTGCGCTGGATAATGTAAGCCTGTCAATAAACGAGGGTGAGTTTGCCTTTCTCGTTGGCCCTTCCGGCTCCGGCAAAACCACCATTATCAAGCTTCTGACCGGTGAAATTCGTTCAACCGAAGGCGAGGTAATCGTTAACGGCTTTAACATGAACGAAATTAAGCGCCGCAATATGCCCAAGATGCGCAGAACGCTGGGCGTTATCTTCCAGGACTTCCGCCTTATTGACAACATGACAGTCTATGATAATGTTGCGTTTGCAATGCGCGTTGTCGGTGCAAGCTCAAAGGAAATCAAAGCAAGAGTGCCCCATGTGCTTGAGCTTGTCGGTCTTGAAGGCCGCGAAAAGCGTCTGCCAGCCGAACTTTCGGGCGGCGAGCAGCAGCGCGTAGCGATAGCAAGAGCGCTCGTGAATAATCCTCGGATGATTATTGCGGACGAGCCTACCGGCAACCTTGACCCCGTGCGCAGCCTTGAACTCATGCTTTTGCTTGAGAAGATAAACGAAATGGGAACTACCATTCTGGTAGTAACTCATGAAAAAGAACTGGTCAATGCGTTCTCCAAGCGTGTAATCGCTATCGACGGCGGTCACCTGATCAGTGACGGAATGGATGGGTATTACAGCTATGAGATTGAATAGATACGGATATCTGATAGGTGAGGGCTTCCGCAACATATTTACACACAGATTTATGTCCTTCGCCTCCATCACAATTATAATGGCATGCCTTCTTGTAATGGGCAGCTTTACGCTTCTTGATATTAACATTAACAATATCATCGATGACATCGGCGATCAGAACCAGATTCTCGCTTATGTTGATGAAAGCATGGGCGCCGAAGAAGCCGCAGCCAAGATTCAGACCAAAATAGAAGCCATTGACAATGTAGCAAGCGTTGAATTTATGAGTCGCAGTCAGGCAAGAGAGAACTTCATGGAAAAGTATGACGACCATCTTATGGAAGGCATCGACGATGAAGTTTTCCGCCATCGCTTCGTAATCCAGCTTTCCGATCTGAGCCTCATGTCTCAGACAAAGGACGAAATCAGCGAGATCAGCGGCATAGTAAAGGTTAATGCACCTCTGGACTATGCGGATAAGTTTATCTCCGTAAGAAATATAGTCAGTGTAGTTTCCCTTGCGCTTATAATCGTTCTGGTTCTGGTATCTCTGTTCATAATGTCCAATACGATTAAACTCGCAACCTTCGGACGAAGAGAAGAGATAGCAATAATGAAAATGGTAGGCGCGTCAAATAGCCTTATACGATGCCCCTTCGTTGTAGAAGGCCTTATCCTCGGTCTCGTGGGCGGCGGAATTGCATTCCTCGCTCAGTGGGGACTTTACAAGGCACTTGAAACTAAAATCTCCGGAAGTCTGGCAGCATCCTTTATTAACATCGTACCCTTCAGCCACCTCTGGAGCTTAGTTCTTATTGCTTTCGTAATAATCGGCATTCTCGTCGGCGCAGTCGGCGGCGTAATTGCTATCAGAAACTATCTTAAGGTTTAAGGATTTTGCAGTGAAACATAATAGAAAAGTTGTATCAGTCATAGCGGTAATTCTGGCAATCCTTATGGTATTCGGTCTTGTAGTTTCGATAATTCCCTACGTTCTGGCGGACGAATATGTCCCCGAACAGAGTGCCGAAGCTGCAGAATGTGTAATATCTGACCGTGCGGAATTAAGCGCATAACTTTGGTAAAAATAATTGACTGGCAGTCAAATAAAGGCTGCCAGTCAATTGCAGTGTTATAATGGTTAATGCTTAAGGAGAGTGAGTGCCTTGAAGAAAGTATCAAGACCTGCATTCAACAAAAAAATCGGCCCGTCCGGTTATATAATACTCTGCGTTGCACTGGTTGTTGCGGCGATAATTGCAACTTATCTTATAACTATCGGCGGCTTTGAGTCAAAGGAAGCCTTCAACAACGCTAAGAAGTATATGGAGATTGAAAGCGTCATCGAAAACAATTTCGTTGGCGACGTAAGCGAGACTGACATTCGCAACGGCGCTGCCGGTGCAATGGTGCGCGCTCTCGGCGATAAATGGAGCTATTACATGACAGCCGATGAGTATGAGGCATACAAGCTCTCGGCCTCCAATGAATATGCCGGTATAGGTGTAACGATTCAGGTAGATGCCGACGGCAGGTTTAAGATTACCTCCGTTCAGGACGGAACACCTGCGGCAGCCGCAGGACTGGAAGCGGGACAGTATCTTGTTTCGGTTGACGGCCAGGATATAAGCGGCATGGCCCTCAGCGATGTGAGCACTCTCATCCGCTCAAAGCTTAATACCGACTTCAAAATCGGTGTTGAAGATAAAAAGGGCAATGAATCCACCGTTAAGATTGAGTGTACCACCATTTATAAAACCGCTGTTTCCAATAAGCTTATAAATGGTAACATCGGCTATATCCGCATTGCAAACTTTGAAGCAGGCTCAAGCGCGGATGCAATCAGCGCAATCGAATCCCTGCTGTCTGTCGGCGCAACGCGCTTTGTGTTTGATGTCCGCGATAACCCCGGCGGACTTTTGAGCGAGCTCATGTCACTGCTCGATTACATTCTCCCTGAGGGTGATATTTTCGTGAGCATTGACCGCAACGGCAACGAAACCGTTACAAGCTCTGATAAAATCTGCCTCAAGTACAATATGTGCGTTCTCGTAAATGAGAACACTTACAGTGCAGCTGAGTTTTTTGCTGCGGCACTTCAGGAATATGAATGGGCATCAGTTGTCGGTATGCAGACAAGCGGCAAGTCAAGAAGCCAGATAACGGTCGAGCTTTCCGACGGCAGCGCAGTCCATATTTCCACCAATAAGTATCTGACTCCCAACCGTGTTGACCTTGCTGATGCAGGCGGTGTTACTCCGGACTATGTTATTTCTAATGAAGTAAAGGTCAAGCCGCCGAAGGATGATGACAATGAAAATAAACAGGATGAAGGCGAGAATGAAAATACGGGCGAGGACGACGAAAACAACGAAGACGAAGAGCCTGCCATAACCGACCCGCAGCTTGAAAAAGCAATAGAGGTGTTAGGTTGACATCCTCGGCATTTATCAATATAATATTAGCGCTTTAATGCAAACGCATTTTAAAATATTCAGACTTTAAATAAAAGGAGACCGCAAAAATGGCTACCGATAGCAGATTTAAAATGAGTCAGGAGCGCCTTGACGCTCTTAAAGCAGAACTCCAGTACCTCGAAACCGATAAGGCAAAGGAAGTTGCAGAGCAGATTAAGGAAGCACGCAGCTTCGGCGACCTTTCCGAGAACAGCGAATATGACGAAGCAAAGGCTGAGCAGGGTAAGCTCTATTCCAAGATTGCTGAGATTAAGAACCTGATTGAGAATGCTGAAATCGTTGAGAAAATGGATGCAAATCTCACAAAGGGCGCAGTAACTCTGGGCAGCGTCGTCAAGGTTCGTGACCTTGATGAAGGCTATGAAGAGGAATATGCCATTGTCGGCTCTCAGGAAGCAAACCCCATGCAGGGCAAGGTATCCGACGACTCTCCCTTCGGCAGAGCACTTTACGGCCATGTGGTAGGCGATAAGGTAAAGGTCGATGCACCCGAGTGCGAGCTTCATTTTGAGATTCTCTCTGTTGAAAACAAGTAATCTTTGGAGATAACACCTATGGAAGAGATAAAGAAGAACGAAGCAGCTCCTGAGCAGGAGCTGAGCGAGATTCTGCAGATCCGCCGCGATAAGCTTAAAAATCTGCAGGAAGAGGGAAGAGACCCCTTCCAGAAAACCCGTTTTGTAAGAAGCGCATATTCCGCAGAAATCAAAGCAGACTATGACAGCTTTGCTGAAAAGAATGTCAAGGTTGCAGGCCGCATCATGTCCAAGCGCGGTATGGGCAAGGCAATTTTCTGCCATATCAAGGATGATCGCGGTCAGATTCAGCTTTATATCCGTAAGGACTCTGTAAGTGAGCAGGAATTTGCAGACTTCCGCAAGTATGATATCGGTGATATCATCGGCGTTTCAGGTTACGTATTTAAGACCAAGACCGAGGAAATTTCAGTCCATGTTGAGGCTGTTGAGCTTCTTTCCAAGAGCCTCAGACCTCTGCCTGAGAAGTTCCACGGCATGACCAATACCGAGCTCAAGTACCGTCAGCGCTATGTTGACCTCATCATGAGCGAGGAAAGCCGCCGCAACTTTGAGATTCGCTCAAAGTTCATCAGCTATGTCCGTTCTTTCCTTGACGGACGCGGCTATATGGAGGTTGAAACACCTGTTCTCAACACCATCTCCGGCGGCGCAACCGCACGTCCCTTCATCACTCACCATAATACTCTCGATATCAATATGTATCTGCGCATTGCAACCGAGCTTAACCTTAAGCGCCTTATCGTAGGCGGTATTGAGCGCGTTTATGAGATCGGACGCATTTTCCGCAATGAGGGTATGGACACCAAGCATAACCCCGAGTTTACCACTGTTGAGCTTTATCAGTCCTATGCGGACTTCAATGATATGATGGATCTCTTTGAGGACCTGCTTTCCGGTGCTGCAAAGGATATTCTGGGTACTTATAAATGCCAGTGGCAGGGCGAGGAAATCGACCTTACTCCCGGCTGGGAGCGACTCACAATGGCTGAAGCCGTCAAGAGATACCTTGGCATTGACTTTATGGCAATCGACAGCGACGAAGCCGCAGTTGAGGCCGCAAAGTCTGTCGGCGTTGACATGGAAAAGGTTGAGCCCACATGGGGACATGCTCTGTATGAGTGCTTTGACCAGAAGATCGAAGAAAAGCTCATCCAGCCCACATTTATCACCATGCACCCCGTTGATGTTTCCCCGCTTGCAAAGCGCAGCCCCAAGGACCCGCGCCTTACTGAGCGTTTCGAGCTCTTTATCTGCCATAGCGAAATGGGCAACGCATTCTCAGAGCTCAATGACCCCATCGACCAGAAGCAGCGCTTCTTAAAGCAGGTTGAGCTTCGCGCAAAGGGCGATGACGAAGCGGGCATGATGGATGATGACTTCATCAACGCTCTTGAGTACGGCATGCCTCCCACGGGCGGCCTCGGTATCGGTATTGACCGCTGCGTAATGCTGCTCACCGGCGAGAATTCCATCCGCGACGTAATTCTCTTCCCGACGATGAAACCGCTGGATATGAACAAGAAGGAAGAAAAGCCTGCTGCAAAATGCTGCCCCGAAGAGGGCATCAGCTGTTGCTGTGAGCCTGTAGCTGAAGAAAAGATCGATTTCTCCAACGTTCAGATTGAGCCTCTGTTTGCGGACTTCGTTGACTTTGAAACCTTCTCCAAGTCTGACTTCCGCGCTGTCAAGGTTCTTGCCTGCGAAGCGGTCAAGAAATCCAAGAAGCTCCTCAAGTTCACTCTTGATGACGGCAGCGGCGTAGAGCGCACAATCCTCAGCGGAATTCATGCGTATTATGAGCCCGAAGAGCTGGTTGGAAAGACCTGCATCGCAATTACCAACCTGCCTCCTCGTCCCATGATGGGCATCGACTCCTGCGGTATGCTGATATCTGCAGTTCATCACGAAAACGATGAAGAAAAGCTTCATCTCTTAATGGTTGACAATCACATTCCTGCAGGTGCAAAGCTTTACTGATCGCGAGTGGTTAAAGTGACACGAAGACGGCATGGCTTATGTGCCGATGTGTGATCAATGTGAGCCCTTGTGGACCAAACGCGAAAAATATGTGCGATTAAAAAACAGCCCTGCAGAAGCAATTCTGCGGGGTTGCTTTCTATCAAAATCAATTAAAGAAAAAATTTGAGATCGTAGGAAAAGCTTATGGCAATTACGGTTAATATTTATTATACAGGTAAAAACGGTTCTGCAAAAATGTTTGCGGAAGAAATGGTAAGCAGCGGAACTGTCGAACTTATCCGAAGGGAAGAGGGGAATATTCGATATGAATACTTTTTCCCGATGGATGACAAGGAAACAGTTCTTCTGATTGATTCATGGGCTAATCAGGAATCAATTGACAGGCACCACAAAACGGAAATGATGAAGACCATTTTTTCTTTGCGTGAGAAATACGATTTGCATATGAGAGTGGAGCGCTTCGTTTCTGATGAAGCGATTCCTGAAGCGGATGACAAGTATATCCGAAAGTAAAAATACTGAAAAGGCTTAGTATCAAATAACAGAATGGTCAGGCGAGTTTATGGAATATCTGGACATAGTAGATAGGAATGGAATCCCGACGGGAAGTATTATAGAACGTGAAAAGGCTCATGCAGAGGGCGTTATGCACCGCACTTCTCATGTTTGGCTGCTTAGAAATCATGATAATCGCATCGAGATTCTTCTCCAGAAGCGATGCGATTCAAAAGAATCCTTTCCGGGCTGTTACGATATATCCAGCGCCGGACATATTCCGGCGGGCGTGGATTTCGCGCCCTCGGCCGTCCGTGAACTGAAAGAAGAGCTTGGAATTGATGTGACCGAGAATGAGTTGATCTTCTGCGGGGATCGAACAATAATTTGGGACGATGAGTTTTATGGCAAGCCGTTTCATGACAGGCAGTATTCCAGAGTATTTGCTTTGTGGTGCGATCTGGAGGAATCGGAATTTAATTTGCAGGAGGAAGAAGTATCCTCTGTTCTTTGGATGGAGCTTGACAAAGCAATAACCGCAGTTAATGAGAATATAATTAACCATTGCATTTGTCCGGAGGAGCTGCAGATGGTGAAGAATATACTATTAGGTGAAGCAAAATGATTTTACTGCTTGAAGATGACAAAACAATATCCGATGCTTTAACGGATTTCCTGAGCTCGGGGGGGCTTTAGTATTACATCCGGAATAACAACAGTTGTGCAGGGGCCTTAAGATGAAAAACCGCGAATTGACGAGAATCAGCAAATGTTGAATTACCGCAGACAGCGTGTTATAATAAAAATATAAGGCTGATTTATTCATGCACCAATTACGATACCGGATTTTGATGGTTGATAACCATATTCCGGCAGGCGCAAAGCTTTTCTGCTCCCAAATAGTCAAAGCTACACAAAAACGGTATAATATGCCGAGTTGTGTTAATGTGAGCATTTGCGGCCCAAATGTGAAAAATGAATGTGTGATTAAAATGCAGCCCTGCAGAAGCGATTCTGCGGGGCTGTTTTGCAAATTGAGAAGAACTGATTTCGATTAAAGGATGTGCTCAGAATGGCCATTGTCGGCATTGATTTAGGTACAACAAATTCGCTCGTCTGTGTGTTTAAGGACGGAAAACCAACACTTATCCCGAACTCCCGCGGAGAATATCTTACTCCCTCATGCGTAGGCTTGGACGACGACGGTGAAAAGATAATCGTGGGCCAGATTGCAAAGGACAGGCTTATTTCTCATCCCGAGCTGACGGCGGCAAGCTTTAAACGCTTTATGGGTTCAGAAACCACAATAAGGCTCGGAATAAAAGATTTCACTGCGCCCGAACTATCCAGTTTTGTTATAAGACAGCTGAAGAGCGATGCGGAGGAATTTTTGGGTGAAGCTGTAACGGAGGCGGTTATTTCCGTGCCCGCATACTTTGATGATAATGGCAGAAATGCCACAAAGCTTGCGGGTGAGCTCGCGGGACTAACTGTTGAAAGAATAATAAACGAGCCTTCTGCTGCCGCGCTTGCTTATAGAGAAAATGCCGATGAGGATGCAACTTTTCTGGTCGTTGACCTCGGCGGCGGTACACTTGATGTTTCGGTTGTTGATGCATTCGACAATATAATTGAAATCGTTTCCGTATCCGGAGACAACCATCTTGGCGGCGATGACTTTAATGTTGCTATCGCAGATTATTTCTGTAAAGAAAACGGTCTTGAAGTAAAAATGCTTTCCAATGAAGCAAAGGCAATTATCCTGAAGCAGGCGGAAATGTGCAAAATTGCACTTAATAACACAGAGCCCGTCCTCATGTATGCAAACATCGAGGGTAAGGAATGTACGGCAGTACTGACAAATAAGAAACTGGTTGAAGTTTCCGCCTCACTTTTCAGAAGAATAGAAGTACCTATCGAAAAAGCTCTTCGTGATTCAAATCTCACAGTAAACGATATTGACCATGTTGTAATGGTCGGTGGCTCTTCAAAAATGTTCTCGGTACAGAAGTACATAAAAAAGCTCGTTGGTGTTGAAATGAAATCCGATATCGATCCTGATAAGGTTGTCGGAATCGGAGCGGGCATTGTATCCGGCATTAAAGCCCGTGATGAGGAGATTAAGGATACGATTCTTACTGATATCTGCCCGTTCACCCTCGGCACGAACATAATCAACAGAGCGAAGACCGAGGATCCCTTGTTCTCTCCGATCATAGAGAGAAACACAACACTCCCTGCAAGTAAAATGCGTACATACTATACGGTATCAGATAACCAGCCTTGTATGAAATTTCAGGTCTACCAAGGTGAAAATATGTATTGCAGAGATAATCTGTTCCTTGGTGAAATTGAAATGAGTGTTCCGAAGAACAAGGGCGGAGAAGAGTCATGTGAAGTCAGATTCTCGTACGACATAAACGGAATACTTGAAGTAGATGTAAAGTGTGTTTCAACAGGTGAAACAAAGAGCATGCTCATCTTAAACAAAAACATAAAGCTTTCTGAAGCGGAAATTGAAGCCAAAAGAAATGCCCTTTCAAAGCTCAAAATTCTCCCGAGAGATGAAGAAGTTAACAAAGTGATTCTTGCCCGTGCAGAACGCCTGTACGCTGAATCATTTGCAGAAACAAGAGAATATATCGGAAATAATATCAGCCGATTTCTCTATATTCTTTCAACGCAGAATGAAAAGCGAATCAGAAGAGCGAGAAAGGAATTTGAAAAATTCCTTGATGTTACAGAAGCGAGAGAAGACGCGTTCGATGTGTTCATGCGCGACTTCGATTTT
>JAZLGD010000140.1:0-11097 GCA_045616105.1 Oscillospiraceae bacterium
AAAGGCATCCGCGGGGACAGCCTATACAGTTAAATTCTTTCATTCTGCCACCTCTATTTCAAAGCTGACATTCGAATTTTCCTTAATATCAAAGGCGGAAAAATCCATTTTTATCTGCTGCATCTCAGGCGGGCGCAGGAAAGGATAAATGCGCTTCCAAACCTCTTCCCCGTCAACTTTCATTGACATTTTGCTTTTGCCCAGAACCTTTGCGCTTCTGAAATACATGGTTACAGCGGAGTTATCCGCATTCAGGTCAAGGCGCTGAGGCACCAGATACAGAAATTCGTTTCCTATATTGAGCTTTACGTTTCTGCGCTCCTTCTCAGAATACAGTGCAGCGTTCCTGCCCGCTTCCTCTCCGGACGCGGAAACGAAGTCAACAAGGTCGTTTACGTGCAGTGCGTTACCGCAGGAGAAAATGCCCTCAACATTGGTCATAAGTTGACCGTCACAGTCAGGGCCCTTGGTGTGGCTGTCCAGAGATACGCCCATGGACTGGGCAAGCTCGTTTTCGGGAATGAGTCCCACGGAAACGATAAGGGCATCGCACTCTATTATCTCCTGCGTGCCTTCTATGGGCTTAAGGTTTTCGTCAACCTCGGATATCTCAACGGCAGTAAGTCTGTCCTTACCGAAAACTCTTGTAACGGTATGGCTTAAGTGCAGCGGAATATCGTAGTCAATAAGGCACTGGTGGATATTTCGGGTAAGTCCCGAGGGAGTGGGGTTAATCTCATAAACGCCCAGAACCTCCGCGCCCTCAAGGCTGAGACGGCGCGCCATTATAAGGCCTATATCGCCCGAGCCGAGAATTACACATTTTTTAGTCGGCATAACGCCGAGTCTGTTTGTGAAATGCTGTGCAGTACCTGCAGTGAACACGCCTGCGGGGCGTGTGCCGTGGATAAGCACCTGCTTTGCCGTTCTCTCGCGGCAGCCTGTTGCGAGCACTATGCTCTTTGCGCTGTTAGTCTGCATACCGTCACGGTTTACGGTCACGACCTGAAAGCCGTTTTCCGTCTTTTCCGTGCGGGTTACAAAGGTCTGAGTGAGAACATCTATATCTGTGTTTTCAAGCTCATCGATGAAGCGTTCTACGTATTCGGGCCCTGCAAGGCGTTCACCGAAGCGGCTCAGGCCGAAGCCGTCATGTATGCACTGCTTCAGCATACCGCCGAGTCGTTCCTCGCGCTCGATAAGCAGAGTCTTTGCTCCGTTAGCGCGGGCTGAAAGCGCCGCCGCAAGTCCTGCGGGGCCTCCGCCGATTACGATTACATCATAATTCATGCTTTCTCCCCCTTTCTGCTTTCAAAAACAATGGGAGATTCTGCGGAGGATTTTTTAACCTCCGTTATGGGAACGCCTAAGTATTCGGCGATCATTTTCGTCACAAGCGGTGAGCAGAAGCCGCCCTGACATCTGCCCATACCCGGGCGCACGCGCTTTTTAACGCCGTCAAGAGTCGGTACGCACACGGGACTTCTCAGCGCATCAAGTATCTCGCCGCGGCTAACCTCCTCACAGCGGCATACGATTACGCCGTAATCGGGGTTTTCGGCAATGAGCTTTGCTCTTTCCTCATCGCTCATTTCGCTGAGTCTCGGAGGAGCTTTTCTTACGGGATTGAAGCTTTCGTTTTTCTCGGCGCCGCCGAGGGCTTTTACTGCCATTTCGGAAACATCCTCCGCAACCGCCGGTGCGGTGGTAAGGCCGGGAGACTGTATGCCGGCAACATGGATGATGTTCTCGGTTTTTCTGCCGCGTTCGATTATGAAATCTTCCTCAAATGTAGGTGCGCGGACGCCGGTAAAGTATGTAATGATGTCCCGCTCGGTAAGAGTGGGCATTGTTATCTTCTGCTTTGCAAACACGCGCTTTATGCTGTCAGCGCTTGTTGCAGTATTCTCTCGTTCCCATGTTTCGATTGCATCGGGGCCTATTAGAAGATTATCGTGGGCCGTATGCAGGATGCCGCCGCCCTTTGTATGGGTCTGACCGGGAGTTTTGGCTCCGACAACGGATGCTATGCCCGAAAATCTTTCGCCTGTCTTCTTATCAAGAATGGAGTTTGTGCCCCGTCTTGGGTGGATGGAGAAGAAGCGGTCATTTGCCATGCGGGCAAGTTCATCCGAGAAAACACCCGCCGCATTTATTACAACTTTAGGATAAACTGTGCCTCTGTTGGTTTTTACGGACATGATTTTCCCGTCCTTTACCTCCATGCCCAGCACCGCAGTATTGAGAGACAGCCTTGCCCCGTTTGCAACCGCGTTTTCCGCGTAGGCTATGGTAAGATTATACGGGCTTACGCTGCCCGAGGATGGGTTGGAAATTGCAAATGCAAAGTCATCGTTGAGCAGTGGTTCAGTTTCCTTTATCTTCTTTTTAAGGACGATTCTCGTATCCTCTATACCGTCAACAAATCTGCGCCACATTGCATAAAGCCACACAAAAGGCAGAAGCCATTTGTTTTTAAAGCAGGCATACTGCCCTGTACGCTTGAACGGAACATCAAGATCCCGGCACAGCTTGTCGTACATTGCATTTGCACGTCGGATGTATTTATGCTTCAAACTGCCTTTGCCGAGGTCAACGCCCGGATGCACCTCACCGTCGTTTCTGCCTGACGCGCCGAGGGCAAGATCGGCTTCCTTATCAACAAGCAGGATATCCAGCTTATAGCGGCTCAGTTCCCTTGCTATTGAGCAGCCGGAAATGCCGCCGCCGACAATAAGGACATCGCATTTCTCTCCGTCGAGGGCTGTATCGCTCAGCGACGGAACGCGCATGGGTGCCTGCTTTGCACCGGTGAACTCAATATCATTCACCACATGGCAGGCAGAGCTTTTTGTCGCGGACATCTGGCAGGCTTCAATAACATCCCCCCATTTATCCATTGTTCCGCGCAGTATTATGCAGTTATCCTCCAGCGATGCTGTAACCGCATCTCCAAAACGTTTTTTCAGTTTTTTATTAATCTTTTTAATGTTCATCAGCATGACCTTCATACCCATTCATTAACTCATAATTATACATTCATTCTACTTTTCTGTCAATCTTCGGCAATGGATTAACAGCCTCGAATAATGTCTCTTTAAAGCCCATATTTAAGCTTACTCGTATTGACTGGAAAATATAGTTGCTGTATACTATATTTTGTAGAGTTGTGCAGAAAAGCGAGGTGCTTATTTGAATATACTGTATCTTATTAATTTTGCCGGCAAGGCCGGCACGGAGAAATATGTCTCAAATCTGATGCATATTCTTTCCGCAAAAGGCGAAAGCTGTCATCTTGCCTACGGTGTGGGCGGCAAGCTCTCTGAGGATATTGAAAACGACGGCTTCCCCTGTGTTCAGATTAAGATGAACAAGAGTCTTAAGGCGGCAAAACAGCTTGCCCGATACTGCAAGGAAAACAAGATTGATGTTATCCATGCGCAGTACCCGAGGGAAAATATTATCGCACTTCTTTCAAAGCTGTTCTATCCCAAGACTAAGGTCGTATACACAAACCATCTGACCATCGATCAGGGCATAAAGTGGAAGGTTCTGAATTTTCTCTTTACTCCGTTTGACCACCGCGTAATCGCAGTTTGCAGGCAGGGCGCGGATATCATGCGCGGAAACTTAGTCTGCGGCAAGAGAATTCAGGTCATATATAACGGCGTATATCCCGCAGAGGAACGGATTATTGACCGCAGCTTTGCTCGGGAGTTCAATGTTCCCGATGACACTTTTGTAATGTCCATTATGGCAAGGTACGAGGTTGAGAAGGGGCTCCCCTTCCTCCTTGCATCGCTGGCTATGCTCAAGCGCAAAACCGACAGACCCTTCGTCTGCTTCATTGCCGGCGACGGAAGTCAGTTTGACGAGTTTGCCATGATGACCTCAAATTCAGGCATGGCGGAAAATGTCATTCAGCTCGGTTTCAGGCGTGACGGCGACAGAATGCTGAAGGCATCGGATCTTTATCTCAACACCAGCTCCAGAAACGAGGCAATGAGCTTCGCGATCCTCGAGGCCATGAACGCAGGTCTGCCTCTGGTTGTTACGGATGTCGGCGGCAACCGCGATCTGGCCGAGACCAACATCGTCTGCGGCAGGGTTTTGGAATACGGCGACAAAGAGGGCTTCTCAGACGCAATACTGGAGATCATGGAATCAGCTGAGCTTCAGAAGGAGCTGTCCGATAATGCGCTTAAAAAGGTTAAAACCGAATTTAACCTCGAGAAACTGGCAAACGATGTATTCGATACATACAAATAAGGAGTATTTAAAATGATTGATAAAAACGGAAAGCTTTTCGGTAAGATAAACATTATTGACCTGCTTATTATTTTAGTCGTAATTGCGGCTTTGGTTTTCGTGGGACTGAAAGTCCTCGCGCCGAAAAGGAGCGGCGGTGATGCCGTTCAGACAAACAAGGTTCAGATTAGCTTCTACGCGGCCAAAGTCGAGCCCGGCGTTGAGGATTGTCTTGTCGAGGGCGCTCCCCTTTACGAGGATCTGACTAATGTTCCTCTCGGCGAGCTTAAATCTTGGAGTGTTGAGCCGGAATATGAAAATCAGGTAAATGCAAACGGCGAATCTGTTAAGGTTGAAGTTCCCAATAACTATTTTGTCAATGTTACCGCCGAGGTGAACGGCAACGTCACATCCGACGGACTTCACATCGGCTCAAGCATCTACTGCGTAGGCGCGCACTACACCATTCATGTCGGTACCGCAAAAATCTACGCTGAGTGCAGCGAAATCACCGCTCTTGACTGATGAAGCATTTTATTTCACACAAAGGAGGTGAGGCGCTGTGGTAGAAAACAGCTTTCTCGGCACCCTTTACCGTTGGTGGCTGGGAAGTAAGATTTTCGCAATAATGAGAGCAATATGGCTCCCGCTCAGGAACGCATACAACAACATGGCAATTATCAGGTGGCTGAGAGAGCCTTCAAAAATTCAGCTCGCCTATGAAAAATCGCTTTTCACCCGTATCATCAGGGCGATACTTGATTTTATCGTTAAGATAATCTCCGCAATCGTCTCGTTCCTTAAGCCCGCGATTGAGGGCAGCACCATATTCAGAGTCTGTAAAGACTCATACATTCTTAATTTTGAATTCTTACTCGGCGCATTTATATGCCTTATGTTCATAGCGCCCCATGAATACTGGAACAACAGCTATTTTGTTCTCGGCGCATTCGGCTTTTTTGCTCTGTATCTGATACTCGTCGGATGCGGAAAGCGGGAGCTTTACTACCCGGACAAGCTCGGTTTCCCGCTTCTGCTTTTTGTTGCGGCACTCATACTCAGCATGTTCTTCTCAGTTGTGCCGTCTGACAGCATAAGAATTCTTGTATTTTTCCTTGCGTCTTTCGTTTTCATGTACACAATTGCGGCGGACATTACCACTCCCCAGCGGCTGGCAAAGCTTCTGGCATTTATATATCTTGCGGTAATGATAACCTCCGTTTACGCAATAATTCAGCGGCGCTTTAACCTTGTTCATGTAAGCACATCCTTCACAGACCTCAAGGCAAACGTTGGCGTTCCCGGGCGTGTTACATCAACCCTTGACAACCCCAACAACTTCGCTGAGTTTCTTATTCTGTTTCTACCCGTAAGCGCGGTATTTGCCGCGACAAGAAAAAAGCAGGGGCTATCACTTGTGCTGTGCCTTTCTCTTGCAGTTCCTGCACTTGCACTGCTCATGACCTACTCCCGCTCAGGCTGGATTTCCGTCATGCTGGCCGTGTTCGTATATGTCTGGCTCAGAAACAAGAAGCTCATTCCCGCGCTCCTTATTCTCTGTATCGCAGCGATTCCCTTCCTGCCTGCAAGCGTTATGACAAGACTCTCAACGCTGACGGATCTTAAGGATTCCTCATCATCCCACCGCATTGCGCTCTGGCAGGGTGTTTTGTACATGATTCGCGACTACTGGCTCACGGGAATCGGACTCGGCCCTAAGCCCTTTGCGGCTATCTATCCGATGTATGCCCAGCGCAGGGCAATTGACGGCGCATATCACACTCAGATGCTTTATATGGAGCTCATCCTTGAAATGGGCATTCTCGGCTTTGTTTCTTTTATGTGGATGGCTCTTCAAAACATCAAGAACATTATCATTTCCCGGAAAAAGAAGAACGGAATAACAAAGCTTGTGCTTATCGCCTGCGTAGCATCGCTCATAGGCATTTCCTTTTCCTGCGTTGTTGAATACATCTGGTTCTACCCGCGGGATATGTTCGCTTACTTCATCCTGTTCGGAATTTCAATCGGCGCAATGAGAAGCGGCGAAGAAAACGCAATATAAGTTTTAAAAGCAGAAAGTCAAACGGCTTTCTGCTTTTGTATATTCAGGGGCAAGCTTTCATATTATTGCAGAGGGTGATAACAATGAAAGCAAAAACAAAATCTCTCTTACTTAACATTGCGATACCGCTTGCGGTAGGCGGACTTTCGGCACTGCTTACAAAGGACAACATGATTATGTTCGAATACGTAAAAAAGCCGCCTTTGTCTCCGCCGGCATGGCTCTTCCCTGTTGTATGGACAATACTGTATATTCTCATGGGTCTTGCGGCTTATTTCGTCAGCAACTCAGGCAAGCCGAAAAAGCAGATTGATTCTGCTATGCTGTTTTACGGCTTGCAGCTGCTTTTTAACTTCTTATGGCCAATATTCTTCTTTAATATGGAGAAATATCTGTTCTCGTTTATATGGCTTATGGCAATGTGGGTGCTCATTATTATTACGACGGTCAAATTCTTCGGCATTGACAGAAAGGCCGGATACCTTATGCTTCCGTATGTACTTTGGACCACCTTTGCCGCGTATCTGAATTTCGGAATTTATATACTCAATTAGCATCGTATTGTGTCATTTTGTGTTGCGCGCCACATGATGAAATGATAAAATATATTTACTGATTTTGTGGAGGATAGTGCAAAATGAGCAGATATACACATGAATACCTTGAACTGCTGAGCGAGAAATATCCTAACCGCGCGTCTGCCTGCTCGGAGATAATCAATCTTCGCGCAATACTCTCGCTTCCCAAGGGTACGGAGCATTTTATAAGCGACCTGCACGGCGAATACGAAGCGGTGCGTCACATTCTCAATAACTGCTCCGGAGTTATTCTCGAAAAGGTTCTTAACCTCTTCAGCAGTGAAATAGGAGAGCAAAAATGCCGCAAGCTCTGCTCTCTGATATACTATCCGCAGGAAACACTGCAGAAGGCGCGCGAGGCTGGAGCAGTCAGCGATGACGAGCTTTACGAAATGCTCAAGCATCTTCGCACACTCGCCGAAACTCTGTCCAGCAAGTACACCCGCGGCTATGTCAGAAAACAGATGCCGGAGGACTGGGTCTTTGTTCTTGACGAAATGCTCCATATGCAGAGAGACGAATACTCAAACCAGCTCAACTACCACGAAACGCTTCTGCGCTCAATCGTTTCCACGGGCGCTGCAGACGATGTGCTTATCGCGCTTTCTGAGCTTATAAAGCGGCTTGCTGTCGACAGGCTTCACATCGTCGGCGATATATTCGACCGCGGGCCTGAGCCTGCAAAGCTCCTCGATTCGCTAATGGAAATCCCCAGCATCGATATTCAGTGGGGCAACCACGATATTCTCTGGCTGGGCGCGGCTTCAGGCTCCCCTGCCTGCATCTTCACGGTTCTGCGCATTGCCGTTTCATACGACAACATGGATCTTATCGGAAAGCGCTACGGCATTTCGCTGCGCCCGCTCATGCGCTTTACCGAAAAATACTACGGCAATTCCTCCAAGGAAATGATGAAGCTTGCGCTTCACACTCTCGGCTTCAAGCTCGAGGGCAGAATAATCATGCGTCATCCCGGCTACGGCATGGACTCGCGCCTTATGCTCAACCGCGTTGATTTTAAGAACAACACCGTAGAGCTCGACAACGGCATCTATCCTCTGAACACAGACAAATGGCCGACAATTGACCGCAATGACCCATATAGTCTTAACAGCGACGAGCTTGCGCTCATTGACGAATATGTATCCTCATTCAAAGAGAGCCAGTCCCTCCGCCAACACATAGATTTCATATACAAATACGGCAGTACATATCTTTGCTGCAACGGCAATCTTCTCTACCACGGCTGTATCCCCATGAAGGAAAACGGCGAGTTTGCCCAGGTGCGCCATGGCGGCAAATGGTATTCGGGCAAGACACTCCTTGATTACGCAGACACCATTGTAAAGAGCGCATGGGCAAAGGGTGACAAGTCCGCCCTTGATATGATGTGGTATCTCTGGTGCGGCAACGACAGCCCCTTCTCCGGCAGAGTATTCCACACCTTTGAGCGGGCTGTTATTGATGACAAGAGCACATGGGTTGAGCCCAAAAATCACTATTTTGATTTCTGGGAGGACGAAAGCGCCGTTAAGATGATACTCGACGAGTTTGGTCTTGACCCCGAAACGGGTCACATCATAAACGGCCATACCCCCGTTAAAGCCGTCAAGGGCGAAAGCCCCGTCAAGGCAAACGGCAGGCTCTTCATAATTGACGGCGGCTTCTGCAATGCGTATCAGAAAACCACGGGCATTGCAGGCTACACCCTCGTTTACAATTCCCATTGCCTCAAAATCAAAGCTCACCAGCATTTCTGCGGTGTGAGCAAGGCAATAAACGAATACGCCGATATGGAGTCCAACGCAGTTGAGGTAGAGTGCTTCAGCAAGCGCCGCTTCATTGCCGACACGGATGAGGGCGAAGCCCTTTACCGACGGATTGAGGCTCTCGAATGTCTGCTTAAGGCATACGCAGACGGTGAAATAAGCGAAAAATAAGCAAAAAAACTCCGAGTGGTAATCACTCGGAGTTTTTTATTAATAGCAGTCCCATGTGTACATTACATCGCTGAAATCGAGTTTTTTCAATGCGCTTTCATCAATGAAGAAGTTTGCTACACCGCTGTCGCCCCACATGATATCGTCCTGTGAATCAATCTGCAGGAGCAGGGTTTGATGCTCATTGTCTTTTCTCGGATCCCACTGGGTGAAGCTTGGGTAGCCCAGCAGCTTATGACCCCAGCCCGTTTCGTTCAGGGCCTCGGTCAGGTATTCGTATTCTGTGTTGTTGAAGCTTTTCCACACAGCACCTCCAGTAAGCTCTTCACCGTAAAGTTCCTTCATTATATCGCCCACCAGCGCATCGAAGCCGTCAACGCAGTCGGCCATGCAGTCGGTCATTTCCTCAAAGCTCATTATCATCTCGTCATCAGACGGAAGATAGCTTTCTCTGTCGTCCTTAAAGTCCGTATTTGCCTTGACGCCGAGGGCTTTTACGCTTTCTTCGGTAACGCTGCCGTCAATTTCGGCATGATAAACAATGCGGAAATTTTCCTGTGAAAACGGGTCATCAAAATCCGCACCTGAAAGGTCATCGCCTAAAACATAAAACTGGAGCAGACCATGCTTGGGCAGGCGGTTGTCACTGAGCTTTTCCTCACCAAAGTTTATCTGAGCAAGGAGTATCAGCTTCTCCCCTTTTTTGTTTGCGGGATAGGCCATGTTGTCCGGCCAGTAAGGCAGTCCGCCGAATTTACTGTCGGTAAGACCAATGCTCTCGCTATTGGACATTTTTATACGGTAAGCGGGCTGCGCCGTGCGGGCTTTAATCTCGCTGACAATTGCATCGAGCTTTTCTTTATCGAGGTTTTCAAGCTCCTCTTTCTTTTTTCTTTCTCTTTCGCGCTTTGCCTTTTTGTTTTTGTATTTTTCGACATAGGATGTGATTATTGCGGAGAGAACGAATCCCAGACAGGCGCCGAATATGGGCAATTTATAATCTCCGCTGCCAATGCCGCTGATAGCTATACCGGCTATGGCGCCTATGGCGGTGCAGATAATGATTATGGTATTAGATGAAATTTTCTTCTTTTTCTTCATCGTATTCTCCTTGCGGCTCTTCTTAGCCGTATAATAAAACCGTGTTTCGCTCTGCCTATCTTCTAATGCTTTGATCTTATCATATTCAGAATATAAAAATCAATGCCGCAGCAAATTACTGCGGCATTGTTGCTTTTATTATAACTGAGGACCTGCGGGAACAAGCGCTTTGCCTGCTTCGTTATACTCGTATTTTGCGAAGTTCTTAATGAAGCGGCTTGCAAGATCCTTTGCCTTTTCTTCCCACTCGGAAGCATCGGCATATGTATCGCGGGGATCAAGAATTCCGGTGTCAACGCCTTCAAGTTCTGTGGGAACTTCAAGGTTGAAGTAAGGAATCTTCTTGGTGGGAGCGTCAAGGATTGCGCCATTGAGAATAGCATCAATGATGCCGCGGGTATCCTTGATGGAAATACGCTTTCCGGTGCCGTTCCAGCCGGTGTTTACAAGGTAAGCCTTAGAGCCGTTTGCCTGCATCTTCTTGACAAGTTCTTCTGCGTACTTGGTGGGATGCAGCTCAAGGAATGCCTGACCGAAGCAGGCGGAGAATGTGGGAGTGGGCTCGGTGATGCCGCGCTCGGTGCCTGCAAGCTTTGCGGTGAAGCCCGAGAGGAAGTAATACTGGGTCTGCTCGGGAGTCAGAATGGATACGGGAGGCAGAACGCCGAATGCGCCAGGGGAAAGGAAGATAACATTCTTTGCCGCCGGTGCGGAGGACACGGGGCGAACGATATTCTCAATATGGTCAATGGGATAGGAAACGCGGGTATTCTCGGTAATGGACTTATCCGCGAAATCAATCTTGCCCTCTGCGTCAACGGTGACGTTTTCAAGAAGCGCATTGCGCTTGATTGCATTGTAGATGTCCGGCTCGGATTCCTTATCGAGGTTAATAACCTTTGCATAGCAGCCGCCCTCGAAGTTGAACACGCCCTCATCGTCCCAGCCGTGTTCATCGTCGCCGACGAGCAGACGCTTGGGGTCGGTGGAAAGAGTTGTCTTGCCGGTGCCGGAAAGGCCGAAGAATATTGCGGTGTTCTCGCCGTTCATATCGGTATTGGCGGAGCAGTGCATTGCTGCAATGCCCTTGAGGGGCAGATAGTAGTTCATCATGGAGAACATGCCCTTCTTCATCTCGCCGCCGTACCATGTGTTGAGGATAACC
>JAZLGD010000141.1:0-3658 GCA_045616105.1 Oscillospiraceae bacterium
ACGCCGATGCGGACACATACTCATACAGCGGCGGATATTTAAACTGATTAAAAAGCCTCAAAGCTTTCGCTTTGAGGCTTTTGCTTATAAGATCAGATTACACCCAGAGGGATGAGAACAATCAGCAGGATTGCAACCAGAGACCACTCGGTAATAAGGAAGGTTTTGCGTTTCTTGGGTTCCATATCGGGAACATAGTTAGATGCAAGGAAGAAGGGTACGTAAGTAGTGATGAATACGGGAATGACGCCCCACCATTTGTAGACCCAGATAAAGGAGTTGTTGCTTGTTCCCGCAAGGAAGGACTCAAACAAAGCAAACAGCAGAGCCATTTCAATCGCTCCCACCAGTTTGCAGCTTATGCCCTTCTTTGTGCCGTTGGCGGTAAAGTAACGCTTATTCTTGTCGTCGGGAAGCATCTTGTAGGAAATTATACCTGCAAGCGAGAACATCATGGATAGCTCCCAGCAGACACCGATGAGAAGAATGAATGTTGTGGAGTCATTGCTGACCGACCACAGAGGATAGCCGAAGATTTTTGCGATGATGGCGTTGCAGATTTCATACAGCCAGTGCACGCCGTAAAGTGCCAGACCTGCGGATACTACCTTGATTTCTTTCTTCTGAATCTCGGTCCAGTATACATAGAACACTACCGCAAGGATGAAAATAAAGGTCCAGTTGAAGTTTTCCGTGCTGCGGACAACTATGCTGTCAACAAGGTCCTTTGCTGCCTGCGAGCCATCGCCCCAGAATTTGAACATAATCTTACCTCCTGTTAAATTTTCCGTTTCTGGATATATTTATTATACCACCATGCAAAACATGTAGCAACATTAACCAAAATTTGTATGTTTTTGGCCTCGGTTGATAAATCTGCTTGATAATAGTATAATAATGCTTTACAACAGCAAAAACCGTTTCGGAGGCATTATAATGAACGACACTGCAATAAGAGAAAAACAAATTACAAAAACAAGTCTTATAGGAATAATCGCCAATATATTTCTTGCCGGCTTCAAGGCGCTTGTGGGCATCATTTCGGGCTCGATTGCCATTGTGCTTGACGCTGTAAACAACCTGACCGATGCGCTTTCTTCCGTAATCACGATAGCAGGCATCAAGCTCGCAAAGCGCAAGCCCGACAACGACCATCCCTTCGGTCACGGCAGAGTTGAATACTTCAGCGCAATCATCATTTCTGGCATCGTTCTGGCTGCCGGCATCATGTCGCTCATCGAGTCCGTAAAGAAAATCATCCATCCCGAAATCCCCAATTACACAGTCGCAACAATTGTGATCGTCGCCGTTGCAGTTGTGGTGAAGCTCCTCCTCGGCAAATATGTCAAGGCACAGGGCGTTAAGTTCAACTCCGACGCGCTTATAGCCTCGGGCGCTGACGCAAGCTTCGATGCAATCATCTCCGCCTCCACCCTGCTGGGTGCGGCAATCACCCTTATCTTCAAGATTTCCGTCGACGGCATAATCGGCGCAATCATCTCCGCATTCATCATCAAAGCGGGCATCGAGCTTTTCATGGAGGCAATCGGCTCCGTCATGGGCGCACGCCCCGACAGCGAGACTACCAAGGCCATCAAACAGACTGTCCGCGAAATTGACGGCGTTATGGGCGCATACGATCTGGTGCTCCATGACTACGGCCCCGACAAGGCAATCGGCTCTGTACATATTGAAATCCCTGCGGACATGAGCGCCGAGCAGGTGCATAAGCTCACCAAGAAAATTCAGCTCACCGTCCTCGAGCAGTACCACATTTTCCTCACCGTCGGTATCTACGCGATTGACGAGGCGCACAATCCTCAGAGAAAGCTGATCAATGCCCTTGCTCTTGACCATCCGGGAACTCTCGGCACTCACGGCATATACATTGACGATGACAGCAGGTACGCATCCTTCGACGTTCTCACCGACTTCACCGTTGCTGACAGAGAAGAGCTGAGAAAAGAAATCATCGCCGAAGTGAGCGCAAATGTACTTCCCGATTACACAATCGACGTTTCCTTTGATACCAATTACAGTGACTGATTATTTCTGCTTTGAAAACAAAAAACCCCACCATATGGTGGGGTTTTTTTCTTGTCTTTTAATACTCAACGTGCAGGAGCTCTTTCTCTCTGCCGCCGAGGATTTTGCTTACGCTCTCCAGCTTTGTGTTCTCTTCGGGTCTTACATAATCGACATCAAAGGTACCGACAGATTTGTCGGGCTTTGCGAACACGCAGGCTTCGGGCTGACCGCCGCCGCCGGGGCAGCCGTTGGGGCAGGCCATGACCTCGATGAAGTCGCAGCTTTCCTCGCCATTTGCTATCTTCTCGAGCAGCTTGTCGGCGTTTGCAAGACCGTTGACTGCGCAGACCTTGAGTCCCTTCACATTGGGAACGACCTCGACAGCTTCCTTTGCACAGCCAAGCTTGCAGATGCGGCACTTGATGCACTTATCGGTGTCGATAACATGTGCTTCCTTTACCTTGCCCGTGATTGCACCCACGGGGCAGCGTCTTGCGCACTTGGTGCAGCCGATGCACTTGTCGGGGTTAATTCTCAGAGCGAGAGGAGTTGCGCACTTGCTGCCAACTACCTGAGCGAAGAAGTTATCGCAGGGAGTGTCGGGCAGAGCGGAGAAGGTCATGCCGTGCTCGCGAATCATTGCGGCAAGCTCAACCGTTGTAAGAACAACATCGACAAGCTTCTTGCCGTCCTTGACGAGCTGGGGACGCTGAGCCTCCATCTTGGCTGCGGTGCAGGACATAACCGCAACAGAGCAGATATCCTCGCCCTTGAACTTCTGCTGAACAAGAGCAGCGCAGATTTCCATGGGAGAGCCTGCGGTCACGAGGTTTTTAACCAGCTCGGGGTGCTCGCACTCAACGTGCTTTACCCAACCGGGGCAGTAGGAGCTGAGAACAAGAGCTTTCTTGTCGGCTTTCTTGCGAGCCTTGAACTCATCAGCCTCTTCAATAACAGTCTGATATGCGCTCTGAGCTGCATCGAAAACATAGTCAACGCCTAAAAGTCTGAGGGCGGAAACTATCTTGCCCATGATGGGCTGGGTTGCGGGAATTCCGAATTCCTCAGCAAGACCCACGCGGACAGCGGGTGCAATCTGAACTGCAACCTTCTTGCCCTCGTCGTGGATTGCCTTCCAGACTTCGGAGACATTGTTCTTGATGGTGATTGCGCCGGTGGGGCATATGGCCGCACACTGGCCGCAGCCGACACAGTTGGTCTCGGCAAGCTTCATACCCTCAAAGCCGCAGGAGACAAATGCCTCGTCGCCGCGGTTTACGAACTCGATTGCCTTGACATTCTGAATTTCGCTGCATACTCTTACGCACTTGCCGCAGAGGATGCACTTAGAGGGGTCACGGACGATTGAGTAAGAGGAAGTATCGGCCGGCTCCTTGCAGTAGCCGTCCTTGACGCTCTGCTCAACGCCGTAGCGCTTTGCGTATTCCTGAAGCTTGCAGTTGCCTGACTTTGCGCAGGTGGTGCATTCCGAGCGGTGGGAATCGAGCAGAAGCTCAATAACGCCGCGGCGGAACTCGCGAAGCTTTGCGGTGTTTGTCTTTACGACCATGCCGTCCTTGGGAACCATGGTGCAGGCCGCTTCAACTCCGCCGCGCTCATTCTCTACAAC
>JAZLGD010000142.1:0-2843 GCA_045616105.1 Oscillospiraceae bacterium
TACGAAGGCAAGAACACCCTTGCCTGCGGTGGCCTCGATAACCTTCACGAGAGCCTTTTCCGCACCCTTGAGGAGAACGCCGTGGGTTACGAGATCATAGCAGGATGCACCGGTGAGGGTGAGCTCAGGGAATACAATAACCTTAACGCCCTGTTCCTCGGCCTTTGCGATGCACTCGATAACACGGTCTGCATTGTAGTCGGTGTCGGCTACGCGGATAACGGGGGAGGCTGCCGCAACTTTAATAAAACCGTCTTTCATTTTTTTATCACCTTTTCTATTTAATTAATCTTTTTGGAAAATAAATAACTCGTCTCTGTAATAATGGGTTATGGCTTCCGAGCTTTCGTCAAAGCTCGCGCTGTCGATAGTGACGGTGAGTGCGTCTCCTGTCACCTCGCAGCTTTCGATGCCGTTTAAATGTGGAAAAACATTTGCTTCGAGCTCTGTTTTAAGCTCGTCTATGTGTTCTGCAAAGTAATCCGAACCATGGGGAACGGAATAGCCCTCAATCGGCGCACCGCCTGCCGTGAAGCACATGACGAGAAACGCGACGAAGATAAGCAGAAAGATTATACATCCCACGGGTCTCAGCATTTTTACAAATTCCTGACCTGCCGTCATTGTGTATCTCCTTGGTAAATCAGATTATTCTGCAGATAGTAGCTTACGAAGCTCTGCTTTTCTTCGGCCTTTGCTCCGTCGGCGCTGAGCGTTTTTCCGAACCTGCCGTTTTCAATGTAAAAGCCGTTTGAGTTAATAACGGGAACAGCTTCCATGATGCTGTTTGTAAGCTTCATGTAGGCATTACCCTTCCAGCCAAGCTGCGAAAACAGAACGTTCATAAGATAGTTGGGGCTGATGCGAGGTCCCTCGCCGACAAAGTCGTTGCCGAGAAGAAGCTTTGCGCTGTCGTTTGCCCAGATGAGATAGTTCGTGGAGTAATAATCCATAAAGCCCTTTTCGGTGGACAGGTCAAAGTCCAGACCGAGCTCGTCATATATGCAGTTATTATCTCCCATCCATGGCATATGATCGCCGTAGAAAACAACGACAACGGGGCTTTCGTCCTCGCGAAGCTGGTTTATCATGCTCCATATGTTTTCGTTGGTGTTCTCAATTGAGCTGAAGTAGTTATTCAGTCCGCATTTTGCGGTTTCAGAATAGCCCGTGCTGTCCCAGAAACATTCATCATATTTGAGAATGTCAACGGGATAAGGCCCGTGACCCTGATACGTTACGTTGAAGCTGAAAACGGGCTTGCCCGAGGCAATGTCCTGCCTGTAAAGCTTCAGAATTTCGGGGAAGAGTATGTCATCGCCTGCAACACCGCCGCCTGTCAGCTCCTCGTAATGGTTTTCAAGGTAATAATAATCCTCGAAGCCGAGGTGGCTGTTTACGCTGTTGCGGTTATAAAACGCGCGGTAGCAGGGATGGCTGCCGCAGGTTTTGTATCCCTGACTGCGTAGATACCATGCGTAGGATGTTGCGTCGGCTCTGAAATTCCTTAGAGTTGGGAAGCCTGTTAAGAAGCAGCGTTCCGTGTTGATTGTGCCGCCGCCGAAAACATTGGTGACAAGCTCGCCCGTGTAGCTTTCGGCCTCGAGCTGATGCCAAAGCTTGTACACATCATCGGATATACCTTCAAGTCCCAGCTTTGTAAAGTCATAGTAGGCCTCAAGCTGAACGGAGATGATGTTGACCTTCCTGTCCTTGGGAATATCGGAATCCGAGTATTCGGAAAGGCAGCTGAGCGCGGTGTCCTCATCATAGTCCTCGGGCGGTGTGTCGCTTGCATTTGCGATGCTGTGTACAAAAGGATAGATAAATCCTTTTGAGATATAAACCTGAGTTCCGATCCACGGATTGATGTTCTCATTTGCCTCGGCCTTGCCGTATATCTCCTTGCTTGAATAAACAAGGTGCCATAGCGGATAGACCGAAATCGCGGCGATGAGAACGAGGGCAATGCGTGCTTTTCCCGATGCTTTTCCGCGGGCAAAGAAGTAGAGCAGTACCGCAGCGCCGACTATGAGAACAAGGCTCAGAGCGATGCGCTTGTCGATTGCAATGTTATAGCCCGAGGATACACCGAAAGCGGTGTGGATCGCGCTGATATCCGCGAACATGAAAGGGTCATCGCGGAATATGAGCTTGAAGTAATTGCCCAGAGAGCAAAGCTCAAAAAACAGGGCGTTCACCGTAAAAGCCAGCCATGCGCGGTTAAATATCGCGTACAGCAGAGCCTGCAGAAGTAAAATCGGAACGAGGTTTAATAAAAATATAAGCGGATGCGTAAAGTATGCAAAAAAGATACTGTAGCTGTAGTGGCCGAATGCAAACATGAGCGTAATCCCGCAAAGGATAATTGCGCTTATGCAGAAGCAGGCAATGTTCCATACGTGGAATATGATGCGCTGCTTCTGCGTTATACATTCGCCAGCACTGCTGCGAAACAGGAAATAACGCGATTCAGTGCCAGTCATAAGAACGCCTCCGCCTTAGAACTTGATGCGTTCTGCGATATAGTTCTTAACTTCGGAAATGGGAAGACGAACCTGCTCCATGCTGGCGCGCTCGCGGATGGTTACGCAGCCGTCAGCCTCGTCGGTTTCGGTGCCGACGGTGTTGAAGTCGAAGGTGATGCAGAAGGGAGTACCGATCTCGTCCTCGCGGCGGTAGCGCTTGCCGATGGAACCGGTCTCGTCGTAATCGACCATGAAGTCCTTGCTAAGCTCCTGATAAAGCTCCATTGCGGGGCCTGTAAGGATCTCTTTCTTGGAAAGGGGAAGGATTGCGCACTTGAAGGGTGCAAGAGCGGGATGCAGATGCAGAACGGTGCG
>JAZLGD010000143.1:0-2134 GCA_045616105.1 Oscillospiraceae bacterium
AGCAGCAGGCGGAACTCTGGGCATGCTGTCTTTCCGTCACAAAACAAGACACTGGTATTTTGCTGTGTTTTTCCCTTTACTAATGGTTCTGCAGTTTCTGGGAATTATTTATCTGAAATTACATTAAAAAATGTGGGAGAGTGTTCTCCCACATTTTTTATTCATCGGCAATTCCGTCGTGCTTGAACAGCAGCGAAATGCACCAAAGCGCCGCAAGACCGACGAGGGTATAAATTACGCGGCTGAGGGTTGCGGTCTGGCCGCCGCAGATCCATGCGACAAGGTCAAAGGAGAAAAGGCCTATGCTTCCCCAGTTGATGCCGCCGATGATTGTAAGAATCAACGCAATGCGATCGATAATCATATCAAAAACTCCTTTCCTCCGTTTATTTTGTCCCGACTGAGAACAAAAATTCAGGAAATTTTTTCGCTTCGACAAAAGTAGTGATAAAGCAACTTTTTTCGCTCTTTACAAGGCTCGTGCTTTGTATTATTCTTTAATCACAGCTTATCCAATTGGTTCCGAATTATTCGGAACCCGGCTCATATCTTTATCCCACAACCCTGTTTCAGACCGCAATTTTTTGCGGTCTACTTTTTTATATTTTCATATCCTCTTTCGGCAATATTTTTGTTCTTCATAGTATATCCTCAGATTTACATAATATTGCTTGGTCAAGGAGGAAAAATTATGCAAGCAACAAGGACAAGACCCGGAGTGCGTCGGGGAGGAATAGTCTATCTGCCGGTTGACGACATCGCACCGAATCCCGTTCAGCCTCGCAAACGTTTTGAAGACGGCGCCATATACGAGCTGTCTTGCAGCATTGCCGAATACGGAATTCTCAATCCGCTTACGGTACGTCTGCGAAACGAGCAGTATGAATTGGTTGCCGGTGAACGCAGGCTCAGAGCGGCAAAGCTTGCCGGGCTGATCGATGTTCCCTGCATATTGCTGGATGTAAGCATGGAGGACGCGAGTCTGATCGCGCTTATCGAAAATCTTCAGCGCCGCGATCTTGACTTCATTGAAGAAGCAAACGGCATATGTCAGCTCATAAAGCTATTCGGGCTGAGTCAGGAGGAGATTGCGCGACGAATAGGCAAATCCCAGTCGGCAGTCGCGAACAAGCTCCGCCTTCTTAAGCTTCCCGAGGATGTTCTCGAATCCCTGCGGGATAACGGCCTTACCGAGCGCCACGGCAGAGCGCTTCTTCGCCTTCCGGACGCTGATACTCAGCGAGAGGTTCTCAACCGCATAATCGAAAACCAGATGAACGTGGCGGCAACCGACAGCTACATAGACTCTCTTCTGGAAAAGCTCAATGCTGAGCCCGAGGACGAAAAGTCGGAACAGAAGAAAACCTTTATTATGAAAGATGTCCGCGTATTTATGAACACCATAATGCACGGGCTTGACCTTATGAAACAGGGCGGCATTGCCGCAGGAATGAAAAAGCAGGAAACCGAAAACGAGCTTATACTCACCATATCAATTCCCAAATCAGTGTAATTCGGACAAATTATCACCTCATAGCTTAATATGGGGTGATAATTTATGATAAGCTATTTTTCAGAGCTCAGATACAAGGAAGTTATTGACATTCATACAGGAACGCGGATGGGATATGTCTGCGATGCAGAGTTCGACGAAGCGGAGGGAAAGCTCACCTCTCTGATAACTCCGGGAAAGGCAAAGCTGTTCGGTCTTCTCGGTCGGGAAGACGACTATGTTTTCCCGTGGAGCTGCATAGCTCGCATGGGAACGGACATCATATTGGTCGAGCTTGACGCAAATCAGGCCAGAAGGCACCGTCAAAAGCAAAAATTTTTCGATTTTTCATTTAAAAATTCAATTTAACCCTTGAAAAAGGGCTTGAATTCTGATATTATATCAAGGCATTTCGCACGGGCGCGGACTTTTTCCCATGTGGCTACGGCTTGGGATAAGGGATGATGCGCTCGGAGGAAAAAACAAAAAATGGAGGAAAATCAAATGTCAGTAGTATCTATGAAGCAGCTGCTGGAGGCCGGCGTACATTTCGGTCACCAGACCAGACGCTGGAACCCCAAGATGGCCGAATACATCTACATGGAGCGTAACGGCATCTACATCATCGACCTGCAGAAGACC
>JAZLGD010000144.1:0-5963 GCA_045616105.1 Oscillospiraceae bacterium
GAAGGGCTTCAGTACATAGTCGCATATACCGTTGCACATCGCATCGCGAATAATTCCATAATCATCCGCAGAGGTTATCATTATGACCTGAACTTCCTTGTTGCTCTTCCTGAGCTCTGATAGAAATTCAATTCCCGTCAGTCCGGGCATGTAATAGTCCAGTATAACAAGATCGGCTCCGTCAGGATTTTCGTTTAAAAACTTCAAAGCATCGTCGCCGTGTCTGAAGCTCCCCGAAAGCTCCAGATGGTTAAACTTGGCAAGCTGTCTTTTGAGGATTGCACACACCATCAGGTCGTCCTCGACAATTATTACCTTATACATATAAACACCCCATAATTTATAAATAAAAATGATTACTTTTTTATTTTATCAAGATTAATATATCAAGTCAACAGAAATAAGGACAAAAAGTTATTTTAGTTGTGAAAATATTCCCGAAACAAACTCTTGAAAGTATCCGGTCATCATGTTAATATTTAAAAAAGCGCTAAGGAGGATGGCTTTATGGCTAAACCTAATGAAGAAATAAAAAAAGAAATTGAACAGGAAGACAATTACAAATATAATGACGAACTGTTTTACACCGGCGAAGGCGATCTTCTCGACACAGCCGAAGGACGTGCAAAATTCTGCCGTTTGAACGAGACCACCGTTTTCAGAAAGAAGGATCCCGGCGTTTGGAATAACTACATCTGGGTCTACAACAACAAGGGCGTCGGAATGACAATCAGAAAGCAAAGCCGCGTTGACCCCAAGCTTATGGAGTGTATCGACTACGACGCAGACGGCAATGAAATCAGCAAGTCCTACGATCCCGTATAATCAAACAAAAAAAGCAAGCTCAGCTAAGCTTGCTTTTTCTTTTAATTTATTTGTTCCACTCGCTGACCTGTTCTCTGAGCCAGTCAGCCCAAGCTTCAACGCCCTCACCTGTCTTTGCACAGATGGGGAAAATCTTAATATTAGGATTAAGCTTTGTAACATATTCTCTGCATTTATCCAGGTCAAAGTCGAAGTAAGGCATAACATCAATCTTGTTTACCAGAAGAACATCGCAGATTGAGAACATCAGAGGATACTTGAGGGGCTTATCGTGGCCTTCGGGAACGGAGAGAATCATCGCGTTCTTAACTGCACCGGTGTCGAACTCGGCCGGGCACACCAGATTACCGACATTCTCCAAAATTGCAAAATCGACATTTTCGGTGCCAAGACCTTCAAGTCCCTGCTTAGTCATTCCTGCATCAAGATGGCACATGCCGCCTGTATGGAGCTGGATTACCTTCGCTCCTGTCTTTTCAATGGTTGCAGCATCAACATCGGAGTCGATATCGGCTTCCATAACGCCGATGCGCATCTCATCCTTAAGAGCAGCAATAGTTGCCTTAAGTGTTGTGGTTTTGCCGCTGCCGGGTGAAGACATAAGGTTGAGCAGGAATGTTTTTTCCTTCTTAAGCTCTTCTCTCAGCTTATCCGCTTCACGGTCATTGTTTTCAAATACGCTCTTTTTAATTTCAAGAACTCTGAAGCCATCCATAATTTCACCTCATATATTTTTATAATTTTAGCTCAGGGAATCCATTACCAGCTCCATGACATCAATGAACTCATCGTAGTTCTTAACATATTCGATATTAGGAGCAAAATCCGTGTGCTTAGCATTTCTGTCAAGGCTTGATATTACCTTGGTGAGTTTTGCAAATACTGCTTTATCGGAGTTAAAATCGTCTATTGTGCCTCTTACGGGTATATATCCGTTGTCAGCTACAAATTCACCATTGACGTCAGACGAGATAAACCACTTTATAAACTCAGCCGCAGCATTCTGACGGTTGATATTCGTCTTGCAGATACATATTCCTCTTACATCAGGATTATAAACCTGCTTTCCATCTTCCACGCAGGGACAGGCATATATTTTTATTTTTTTGCCCATATCTGACGCATGAGTCATAATTTCAGATGAGGAAACGATTGCGCACGGAACATCGCCGCTGATAACTGTCTTTACAGGGTCATCACTTGATATCATACCTCTGTCAAAAGCGCTTTGTGCCAGAAGCTTATATATGTACTTGCAGTTATCGTTTGTTGTATTTCGTGGGCTTACGGCATTAAACTCTTCGCCAAACTGGGCCATTGTTGTTCTGAAGAACTTTGCATAATCGCCAACGGAAAACATTGGTTTGGAATTATTCTTATAATATTTCTCTGCGGTTGAGCATAAATCCTCAAGGCTTGATATGTCGTCAGCATCAGAAACAAAATCTTCATTAACTATCATAAGCTCTATGTCTGCAGCATACGGAACTGCGGCAAGCTTTCCGTTTACAGATATGCACTTTACGAGGTCTGAGTTGAATTCGGCAGAATTCCATTCATCGAAATATTCAGAAAGTTCTGCCGCATATCCTCCGTCTTTTAAAACTGCGGCGTTGTTTGCATCACACACAATCATATCCGGCCCCGAGCTTCTTCTTGTAAACGAATGCGCCTCTTTAAGTGCAGCATAGTTTTCAAAGCTTCGGACATCAACCGTAATATTATGTCTTATGTCCTTATCATTTATTGCATTGAATTCATCTACAATATCGGGGATGCATGCATTAAGTGAATCATCCTCGGCATACCAAAGTGTTACCGTGGTATTCTTTTCAACTTCTTCATGCGAATAATGAGTTTTATAGATATAAAACCCGCTGCCGATTCCGAAAAGAATGATAATCACTATAAAAATGTTATATTTGAATCTTGACATACATTATTCCTTATATTAATAACAAAGTTAATAGATTTATAACACATTTTTATAACTTTTTCAACTATATTGTGTCGAAGCCCGAAATCGGCGTTAAAAATTCCCGTTCATATTCTTTGAACGGGAATTAATTTTAATCGAAATATTCAACTATTGAAATGATAGCATCTGCTAACTTTCCGATATCATCAGCAGTTATCTTTTTGTCGCTGCTGCCGTTTTGAGTTCCGCCTCCGGCAGAGCCGCTGCCGCTGCCGTTACTGCCGCCGTTACTGTTGCTGTTTTGCTCAAGCACTTTCAGACAGTCAACCACAAGATGGCATATCTCGCGAGCTTCATCGGTGCCAGATGACGCCGAATTAAAAGCATTTCCTATCTGCCTGTCGGCGTCCTTAGTATCGCTTTTGGTGCTCCAGTCATCATAGAACTCTGAAACATCCTTTACAAAGCTGATCAAATCGTCTCCTGAGAGCTCAGAAACGCCCATTTTTTCTATATATTCATCAGGGACGGTGCCTGCAGCATTGCCGACCCGCTCAACAAGTTCAGGTAATCCCGTATAGGTATAAAGCTGATTCAGCGTGTGTATAGTCTGCTCAGCGATGTTATCAACAGAGAAGCCGTCATTAATTACACTCGTCTTTTCGATAAGCCACATACGTCCCGTTGACACATTATACTGACGTGCCTCTTCCTTGTACTTGCTGTCATCAGTCATAATCTGGCTCAAAACCGACAGTTCATATTCATCGGAGTCTCCGTCAACGATTGCTTTAACGGAATTGCTTCTTATTTCATTTGCTATTTCTTCGTTATCCCCGAGAACGGTTATGAGCACAGAGTTTTTAAGCGGTGTTATATATTCATGTGTCTGTAATACCGATACCGATATTTTAACAGCTTCCTCATAACTTTTTCCTTCAAGTTTGAGTTCGCCGAGAAGTGTGTCCGCATCTTCATTTTCTGCGGAAACGGAAACTACCTCGCCCGCCTCATTAACCTCAATAGAAATACTGGGGTTTACATCAAGCATAATTACGCTGTTTTTCACAGCAACAACCGGTGGTACAGGCTCGGGCTTTACATCAGAAACACCGGAATTCTCCGGAGCATGGCCGCCAAACACAGCAACACTTCCGAGTATGACCAACGCAAGGCTCGCTGCAATAAGTCCCCATTTTGGTCTTCTTCGCTCGGTTTTTGCTGTATTAATGCTGTCAGTAAAAAGCTCTTCGATGTATTTATCATCGACTGAGCCTATATATCTCAGCATATCTTCACTTTTCAAAGCGCTATTCCTTCTTTCGTCAAATGCTTCTTCAAACGAGCTCTGAGTCTGAAAAGCATAGTAGTTGCATTAGAAGTTGAAATATCATAGCGACGAGCAATGTCCGCTACGGGTTCCATCATCCAGTATCTGCGCATGAACACACCACGCTCAACTTCGCCCAGCATTCCAAGAAAGCTGTTCAATGCATCTGTAATCTCCTGAGATTCATGCAGTTTCTCAATCTGGTCCCCACCGGAAACAAATTCCGATATTTCGTCAAGGACAAGCGGTATTTCTCCTCCGCCTCTTTTATCACTTTTCTTCTTGCGCAGTATATCCAGCGCAAGATTTCGCGTTATCTTACCTATGAAGGATGACAGGGACTTCGGCTCATTAGGCGGAATACTCCCCCAAGCCCGCATATATGCGTCATTTACGCATTCTTCGCTATCCTCGGTGTTGCCGAGAATATTGAAGGCAATTTTATGACAGTAGCGACCGTATTTTTTATCTGTTTCCTGTATTGCCTCTTCCGACCGTGCCAGAAAAAGCTCAACTATGTAACTATCTTCCATAACACTTTCCACTCTTATAGACGCAGGTTAAAATTGATTATTACAAATATTTCAAGCAAAGTGCAAATTTTTTACATAAATGCACAAAAATTTTTTATACAAAATTGCACTGAAATGTCATTTTTTCTTGTTAATAAATTCCGTTTGTGTTATATTGGTTTGACGATTAACATCAGCTTGTTAATATATTCTATAACATTTTTAAGATTATCTCAAGAAAAACCGTTCCGAAAGAAGGATTTTACATTGAAAACCCGAGTTATTTCCGCAGCTGTTCTTATCGTTCTGGTTGTCGGCTGCTTCTTCATTTCACCCATTACAAAAGCTCTGCTGCTTATGCTGATAGGAATACTGGCAGCAAGAGAAATGTGCAATGCAATTGCCCATACAGGTGCTAAATGTGTGCCTGCAATACTTTATGTATGCGTCATTGCCGCAACTGCAGCTATATACTTCAAGGCAGATCCACTTATAATTTCCCTTATCTTTTTCCTTGCAGTATTCTCAATACTTACCGCCGGCATTGTTTCCAGGGAAATAAGCGGCAAGGGTGCTCTCGGTACTCTGGCAGTTCTGGTATATCCTATTGTACCCCTGCTTATGATCACTGAAATCGCCATCTCTCCCGACTGGGTTCCCGTATTTGCACTTGGCTGTATATCCACCTGGGTATGCGATGCTTTTGCCCTGTTCGGCGGCAAGTGGTTCGGCAAGCATAAATTTGCTCCCGATGTAAGTCCTAATAAAACTATCGAAGGCTGCATAAGCGGCGCTGTATGCTCAGTTATTGCAGGCATTATTCTCTATTTTGCTCTTAGAAACAGCTACAATCTTTCACTTGTCTGCTGCATGGTAACAGCACTTATATGCTCAAGCTTCGGTCAAATTGGTGATCTCGCAGCCTCCCTCATAAAGCGTATGTCCGGAATTAAGGATTACAGCAACCTTATTCCCGGTCACGGCGGCGCTATGGACAGAATAGACAGTCTGCTTTTCTCCATTCCCACCGCATACTTCTGCATTATTCTGTTCACAATGTAATCTGAGTTTTTTACGGAGTTATAATTACTATGAATGAAAACGCAATAAAGCCGTACAATGAGCTCAAGAAAATGCTTCTCATACTTAATCCTGTTTCAGGCAAAAAAGCATCATTGCGTTCACTCCCTGATATTATCAGTATTTTCAACGAAAGCGGCTGGGCTGTAACCGTATTCCTTACCGCCAAATCCGGTGACGCAACACAATACGCTCGCCTTTACGCAGATAAGTTTGATGCAATAATATGTATTGGCGGCGACGGAACACTTAACGAAACCGTATTCGGTCTTGTACAGAACGGTGCTGATATACCACT
>JAZLGD010000145.1:0-2672 GCA_045616105.1 Oscillospiraceae bacterium
GGAACTTATAAAACGCGGACTCAACAGAAAATACAAGCTGGTGTGGCGCGTTGAGGATAAAGAAAAGTATAAGGATTACGGCATTCCCAATGTGAGCTTTATAGACTATGCGCCCAAAGGCTTCCGGGAAAAGCTGAAGGACCTTTGGTACCATTGGACCTCGAAGGCGGTTATATTTGAGAACCGCTTTGAGGAGAAAAAATGGAAAAATCAGCTCACGGTTAATCTCATGCACGGAATGCCGATAAAGTGCAACGGCGACTATGTTGAGCACGATACTCTGGATTACATTGTTTCAAGCGGAAGCGGACTCAACGAAGTCCTTTCCCGTGAAATGGATATTCCCATTGAACGCTTCGTGACTTTGGGCTATCCCAGAACTGATGTTCTGAACGAAAAGAACGGAAGCCTTGAAAAGCTTGGAATCAGCGGCTATAAGGGCGTTATCGTCTGGATGCCCACTTATAGAAAGCATAAGAATGCCGAGAGCCACAGTCACGAGGGCAGGCAGTATCCGGGCGGAGTCCCGCTTCTTGAAAGCGAAGTTCAGTTTAAGAGCCTGAACGAATGTCTCTGCGAAAACGGATACCTGCTGATAATAAAGCTTCATCCTGCTCAGGACATTGAGGGGCTTGTAAAGCATGCCGAGAGCAATATACTCCTGCTGCTGAACCGCGATTTGGACGAGAAAGAAACCTCGGTGTATGAGCTTCTTGCAGAGTCGGACGCACTGCTTACTGACTACTCATCGATTTATTACGATTATCTGCTGACAGATAAGCCCATCGGTCTTGTGATAGACGATATCGAGGAATACAGACAGAATCGCGGCCTTGCGTTTGAGTACAAGGATTATATCAAGGGCGATTATATTTATAACCTCGATGAGCTTAAGACCTTCGTGGAAAATGTTGCGGTGCAAAAAGACCCCGCTGAAGCGGAAAGACGTTGGGCAAAAGAAAAATGGTGTGATTTTACGGATTTCAAAGCGACCGAGAGAGTCGCGGATTTTATCCTCGATAAATTAAACGCCTGAAAAGCCAAGGAGAAAGCAAATGAACATAGCGATAATAATAGCGGGCGGCGTAGGCTCCCGCATGGGAAAGAACATACCTAAGCAGTTTATTGAAATCAGAAATAAACCCGTTCTTGCCTACACTCTCGAAGCCTTCGAGAAGCACCCGCTGATAGATGCAATCGAAGTTGTCTGCATCGAGGGCTGGGAGGAAGATGTCTGGGCATACAAAGAAAAGTATGGCATTACAAAGCTCAGATGGATGGCAAAGGGCGGCGCTTCAGGTCAGGAATCCATAAGAAACGGTGTCTACAGCCTGAAGGATAAGTGTTCTCCCGATGATAACATCATTATCCACGACGGAATAAGACCGCTGGTTGATGACAGCGTTCTTGATGATATACTCGAAAAATGCGATAAGTACGGAAACGGAGTGACCTCCATGCCGTATAATGAACAGATATTCCTCGTTGACGATGAAATATCGACGGTTAAGTATATCCCGAGAGAGACCCTCAGAAGAGTTGCAACTCCTCAGGCTTACAAGTATCAGCTTCTTGATGAAAAATACCATGAGGCATTTGAAAAAGAGATAGGAATTTACGGCTCGTCTTATACGAATACAATGATGGTCGAGCTGGGTGTAAGACTCTATTTTGCAAAGGGCTCCGACAGAAACATCAAGCTCACGACCCCGGGAGACCTTGAAATCTTTGAAGCAATGCTGGAGAAAAACGATGAAAGTATATGAGAACGAACAATATAAAAGCGATGTGAAATATGTCGCGGGGCTTGAGCTTCCGTGGGATAAGCTGCAGGGACGCTCGGTAATGATATCCGGCGCAACGGGACTTATAGGCAGCTTCCTCATTGACGTTTTAATGGAGAAAAACCTGAGCGGGCTTGACTGCACTGTCTATGCTCTGGGCAGAAACGAACAGCGCGCAAAGGAAAGGTTTTCTTACTGCGATAACGGAAAGCTCGTGTTCATACCCTACGACATAAATAAGCCGCTGTGTCGCGACGATATCGGAACGGTTGATTACATTCTCCACCTTGCAAGCAATACCCATCCCATGGCATATGCCACCGACCCCATAGGAACGATCACCACCAATATAATCGGCGTACAGAATATGCTGGAGTTTGCGGCGGCACATAACGCAAGCCGCTGCGCCTTTACATCTTCCTGTGAAATCTACGGCGAGAACAGGGGAGACGTGGAGAAATTCGATGAAAAGTACTGCGGATACATTGACTGCAACACCATGCGAGCAGGATACCCCGAGAGCAAGCGCTGTGGCGAGGCACTTTGTCAGGCGTATATCAGACAGAAAGGTCTGGATATTGTAATTCCCCGTCTTACCAGATCCTACGGCCCCACGCTTCTGCGCACGGATACCAAGGCGCTGTCCCAGTTTATAAATAAGGGCGTCAGCAGGGAAGATATTGTTCTGAAAAGCGCGGGCACTCAGTATTATTCTTATTTGTACGTTGCCGACACGGTTTCCGGACTGCTGACCGTACTGCTGAAGGGCGAAACCGGAGAAGCTTATAATATTGCGGATGATAAATCCGATATTATGCTTAAGGACCTCGCGGCAATAATCGCTGAAAAAGCAGGTACAAAGGTAATATTCGAGCTCCCCGACGAGGT
>JAZLGD010000146.1:0-9849 GCA_045616105.1 Oscillospiraceae bacterium
CCAGCACCATTACAAATACACTGGGCATGATTTCCGGTACGGTCTGCGACGGAGCAAAGCCCTCCTGTGCTACCAAGATTGCATCCGCAGTTGAAGCGGGTATACTCGGCTATGACCTTTACAAGAACGGCAAGGGCCTCAACGGCGGCGACGGCATCCTCAAAGACAATGTTGAGGAAACAATCGAAAGCGTCGGTAAGCTTGCCCGCGAAGGCATGCGCCAGACCGACAGCGAGATCCTTGATATAATGCTGGAGTAATAAGAACAGTAAATGTAAATAAAAAAGCCGCTTTGCGGCTTTTTTTATTTGTGTGTAGTATTTGAGAATAGAATGTGCTATAATACAAAATGCGTTTATTTGTATCAATATCATAATAAGAAAGGGGATACAGCCATGAGCAAGTATATCGTTACAACGGATTCCGGCTGCGATCTTCCCATGGAATATTGCCTTGAGCGTGAGATTTATCCCATATCGATGACTTACAGCTTAAACGGCAAAAGCCTGAACGATACGATGGACCCCAATGATATGAGAGCCTTCTATGACGGCATGCGTGCGGGCGATGCTCCAAAGACAAGTCAGGTTACGCCATACCAATATACCGAGTTCTGGAAACCGCTTCTGAAACACGGGCTGCCCATAATTCATATAGCGCTGGGAAGCGGTATATCGGGAACATGTGCAAACGGCATTACTGCAGCGGAAATGCTGAAAGCTGAGTATCCGGAAGCGGATATAAGAGTTGTTGACTCGACTTTGGCATCCGTAGGCTACGGAATAATGGCAATTATGGCGGCTGATATGCGCGACGAGGAAAAGAGCGCAGATGAGTGTGAAGCGCGCCTGAATGAAATCAAAGGTCATATCAACACCTGCTATACAACGGGAGACCTTACCTATCTCTACCGAAGCGGAAGAGTCAGCAAAACCGGCATGGTAATCGCACATGCACTCAATATCTGGCCCATTCTCAAGCTTGACCTTGAGGGACACCTTATAGTAGAGTCAAAAGAGCGCGGAAAGAGGAATACAATAAACCGCATCTATGATATCATAAGTGAACGCTGTGAAAATCCCGGGGAACAGACGCTTTTTATCTGCCACTCGGATATTCCCGATGAAGCGCATAGCTTCGGCGAAGAAATAAAAGAAAAGTTCGGCTTTAAAGATGTGTTTTACACATACATCGGAACGACTATCGGCACAAACTGCGGCCCGGGGCTGATGGCAGCGTTCTTTACAGGAAAAACAAGACAATAATATATAAGAAAGGTAAAATTATAATGGAAGTAATAGATTTCAAAACCGTCAATCTCGTAAGTAAGCTTGACACAGGTGTCGGTGCAGACCTTGAGCTCAAGGCAGAAAGCCGCGTTTCCGCAAAAAGTCCTGAGGAGTTCTGCGGTTATGCTTACATATATCTGAACATCAAAATCCACGACAAGGATGACGCATATTTCGTCTTTGACATCATGACCGAAACTATTATCAAGCTCCCCGATGATGCAACTGCTTTCACCGATGAGCTTATGCAGGAATGCGTTCCCATAGCTCAGGAAAAGACCTATGAAGCAATTCGCGGTATTACCGTAGCAATGGGCATCAATGAGCTTGACCTGACTGCGGGCTGAGGCAAAGTTATGCAGGAACCTACATTAGTTATAATGGCTGCCGGTATGGGCAGCCGATTCGGCGGACTTAAGCAGATAACAGCAGTGGACGATAATGGTCACGCCATAATTGATTTCTCTCTCTTTGATGCAAGAAGAGCGGGCTTTAAGAAGATCGTTTTCATCATAAAGCACGAGATAGAAGACAGCTTTAAGGCCGCAGTCGGAAACAGAATGGAAAAGTATTTCAACGTGGAATATGTTTTCCAGCAGCTTGACTGCCTGCCCGAGGACTATACCGTGCCCGAAGGAAGAGAGAAGCCCTGGGGAACAGGCCACGCAGTAGCCTGCTGCAAGGATGCCGTCGACGGTCCCTTTGCGGTAATAAATGCCGATGACTTCTACGGCCCCGGCGCATATAAGGCGATATACGAATATCTGAAACAGGACAGACCCAAATCCGAGTATGCCATGGTAGGCTACCGCCTGCGCAATACCGTAACGGAAAACGGTCATGTTTCCCGCGGCATATGCGAGGTGGAAAACGGATATCTCAGCGGTATTACCGAGAGAACGCATATCGAAAAGCGCGGCGATGATGCAGCATATACCGAAGACGGTGAAAACTTCACCGATATCTCGGGTGACGCAATAGTCTCCATGAATTTCTGGGGCTTTTCCACCCAGATGCTTGACGAGTTAAACGCACGCTTCACCAAGTTCCTCGATAATAATGTTCCCGTTAATCCCCTTAAGTGCGAATACTTCCTGCCCTTTATAGCCAACGAACAGCTTGAAGAGGGACTTTGCACAGTGGAGGTCTTAAACTGCAGCGAAACATGGTACGGCATGACATACCGCGAAGATCTGGAATCGGTCAGGAATGCTATAGCCAATATGAAAGAAAACGGAATATATCCCGAAAAGCTTTGGGAATAAAAGAAAAAGCCACCCGACAGGGTGGCTTTGATTTTTTCGTTTTATTCCTGAGTTGCTTCTTTCTTTACTGCAAGAATCATTAGAATTGTGCAGGCCAGAAGCAGAAGCAGCGCAACGGCGAGAGCGCCGAGGGAACGAACTGTGCTAAGAACGCATAAGATAACAGAAGCAACTGTGCTCGCGGCGGCCAGCTTGATTGCCTTGTCATCCTTGAGCTTTGCAATGCAGATGATAGCGCAGACCGCGGCGGCGATGTCCAGAAGCAGAAGCACGAAGCCCGCTGTGAACGCGGTGGCCTTGGTGTTGTAGGAATGGCGCATCTCGCTTTCTTTATCGCGGCCTGAATTCAGAGCTTCCTCAGCAGTGCTGCCTTCTTTTGCGATGCCCATATCAGTGAGCTTGGCAATAGTGCGGCTTATTGTTTCCTCACTGCTTTCGTAGACCTTGAGATCTTCTTTCTGAGCGTCGAGGTCGGCCTTTAAGCCTTCAAGTGTTTTTTCTCCTTCGTCAACGAGGACGGCCTTCTTATCCAGTTCCTCACGGCTTGAGGGAAGTCCGCTGCCGATTGAGTTGATTTCAGCCTGCCCCTGAGCAATCTTCTGCTCCGCCGCATCAAGCTGTGCCTGCCCCTCGGTGAGCTGAGCCTTTGCAGTGTCGAGCTGGGATTTGGCCGCATCAAGCTGTGCCTGACCTTCATCAATGCCGGCCTTCATTTCAGCAAGAGAGTTGTCGTTTATGGTAGTACCCGCTCTGGCACTTATAATCTGCATAACGAGGAAGTGGGGCATGCCCTTGCTTTCCATGTCGCTGATTGTTGACATGAGCTGATCATATTGTGCTTTGCCGGCATTAAACTGCGCCACACCCTCTTCATAAGCGGCAAGACCTTCGTTATATGCATCCCAGCCGCTGTTTAGCTGCTGCTTGCCTTCGCCCAGTATGCTTGCGCTGCCGAGTGCGTTCTTACCTATGCTGTAAGACATTAGATTCTGGTTGTAGTTTGCAACGCCCTCGTCATAGGCTTTTACATCTGCCTCGTGCTGCTGAAGCTGAGCGTCGTAATCATCGGACGCTGCCTTATAATCCGCTTTGAGCGATGCGTATTTATCCGCATCCTTGTCGAGCAGTGCCATTGCCTCATCGAGCTTATCCAAGCGCTCGGTGAGCTCGTCGAGATCCTTTTTGTCGCCCTTTATACTGCCTTTGCAGTTTGAATAACCCGAGATACCCGCAAACAGCACAAATAGACATGCTATTACGGTTATGACGGAAATAACGGCCAGAGATTTACGTTCGGTCATGTTTTCACCCTTAAGTCTTATTGATGTACATTAGTATAGTACAATTATTTTATCAACTCAATATAAATAATTAAAAATTAACCTTTTAGAAACAACTTGTTTGTGGTAAACTATTATAAATATAATTATAGACTTAATATCTAATCCAAGGAACGGTGCGTTATGGATATTGAAAAAATAAAAAGCTATGCCGAGCTCATAGTTAAGGTCGGCGCAAATGTTCAGCCCGGTCAGGACGTTATAATCCAGGCTGAGCTGGATCAGCCGGATTTTGTAAGCCTGATGGTTGAGCAATGCTATCTCGCAGGTGCTGCCGATGTAAGAGTCGAGTGGAACCATCAGCCGCTTCAGCTTTTAAATGTTAAGTATAAAGAAACCGAACGCCTCGGAAAGATTCAGAACTGGGAAAAGGAGAAGCTTCTGTTCAGAGCGGAAACTCTTCCCGCGATGATTTATCTTGAGTCTGCCGACCCTAACGGGCTTGACGGTATGGATCAGGAGAAATGGGGCAAGGCAGTACAGATGCGTTGGGGCGTTATAAAGCCAATACGCGACAGCATGGAAAATAAGTATCAGTGGTGCATTGCCGCTGTGCCCGGTAAAGCATGGGCAAAAAAAGTGTTTCCCGAGCTGCCCGAGGACGAAGCAATGGAAAAGCTCTGGGAAGCCATACTCTATACCTCGCGCGCGGACGATGACGGCGTTAAGGCATGGAAAGAGCACAATGCAGACCTGAAGCACCGCTGCGAGTATTTAAACAGCCTCGGCCTCAGAAAGCTGAAGTATAAATCCTCAAACGGAACGGACTTTTCAGTAGGACTCATTCCTCAGGCAATGTTTATGGCAGGCGCTGAAAAAACTCTGGGCAGGGAAGTTGTGTATAACCCCAACATCCCCAGTGAAGAAGTGTTTATCAGCCCCATGAAGGGCGAAGCAGAGGGCATCGTCTATTCAACAAGACCGCTGTCCTACCGCGGAGTCATGATCGAAAACTTCTCAATCCGCTTCGAGAACGGCAAGGTGGTTGAAGTGCACGCAGAGAAAAACGAGGATGCGCTTAAGACCATGGTGGCCATGGATGAGGGCGCGTCAATGCTCGGTGAGTGTGCGCTGGTGCCTTATGACAGTCCTATAAGAAACAGCGGAATAATGTTCTTCAATACTCTTTTCGATGAAAATGCGGCATGCCATCTCGCACTCGGTGACGGATTTTGCAACTGCATCCGCGACTATGAGAAGTATACGCTCGAAGAATGCCGGGCAATGGGCATTAATATGTCCATGATACACGAAGATTTTATGATTGGAAGCGAAGACCTTGATATAACGGGCATCACCGCATCCGGCGAAGAAATACAGATATTTAAGAACGGAAACTGGGCGTTTTGATATGAAAGATACAAAAGATATAAAAGATGTAAAAGATATGAAACTGAGATACCGTGTCAGCAAACGCAATTTCTTTTCAAGACTGACATGGATACTTCTGGGACTTTCCGCAGTGTTCACCCTTATGGCGAACTGGGGCTTCTGGAATGTGGAGGATGAATATTTCATTTACCTGCAGGTCATCCTGCCTGTGGTAAGCTGCATTCTCTATATGCTGATAATCAATCATATGGGAGAAAAGCTCTTTTTCCTGACTTTTATCCCTGTTATATTAGGCGCGGCGTTCCTGATTGTCAACGAGGCAAATTCGAAACAGCCGCTACATAGCATCCTGATCATAACCCTCTGCATCGTTGTAGCAGTGTCGTATATAATGACCGTGTTTGGCGCAATACGCACAAAGTGGCTTCTGTTGCCCATTTTCGGTCTGCCGCTTGCTTATCGCATTGTTGTGGAGGACCACGATATATTTTTCAGCGAGAGAAGCACATTTTCTCTTGGCGAATGGCTCCCCGAGCTTGCGATTTTGTGCATGATAAGCGCCATGCTTTTCATAGTATTTGCTATGAAAAAACGCGACTTTACAAAGACCGAAAAACCCATTGAGGATGTCCTCGTTGAGCTGGAGGAAAACTTCGACAGCGAGGATACGATAGAAGAAACCGGAGAGCAGACAGAAGCACAGAAACTCTTGGGACAGACAGACAACGAGGCAACTATAATTGCCCCTACCGGAGAAAAGTATGAGTGATTTTTACAGTGACAAATCAGACCTGAGCAACAGCAGCACGGTCGTTATGAATACTGAAGAGATTGATGAAAAGCTCCGCCTTATGCGTGAAAAGGCGATTAACACACCTGTGCCGGATTCGGACGGCTTTGTCATTCCACCCGACGATTACGATATGACGGTGGTGGAAAGTAAGCCTGCTCCATACGCAGAGCCGGATGAGCCCTTTGTCCCCGAGCTTGACGAGCAGGTTTTACAGCCCGAGCCGGATTTGGCAGACGAGTCGTATTACAGCTCATCCGAAAAAGCAAAGAACAAAAATAAAATGCGCGTGCTGGTCATATGTGCCATTATTGCCGCGGCATTGGTCGGACTTCTTGTGGCTGTTATCATTGCGAAAAACGCACGCAGCACTGCCGAGTATGAAAGCTGCTATGAAAAAGCTGAACAGTACTACCTGAATGGGGATTACGATAAGGCTCTCGAAGCTCTTCGTCAGGCAATGAGTATCAAAAAAACCGACGACTGCCTGCTTCTCATGTCCGAGTGCTATGAGGCGAAGAACGATTTCGTAAATGCTCTTGCAATACTCGAAAGCTCCAATACGGGTGATCCTAAGATAAAAGCGCGTATCAGAGAGCTGAAAAAAGCGCAGAAGGAATTTGAGAACAGCAAAAAGGTTATAATTGACGGAGATGAATACTCCGTTGAAACAACGTCACTTGACCTGAGCGGAAGAGCGCTGAGAAGCGGCGATTTATACGAGCTTCAAAAGCTGACAGAGCTTACAAGCCTGAAGCTGAATAAGAATAAAATAGATTCGCTCGACTTCCTCAAGCCTTTGAAGAATCTTGTTTCCCTCGACCTTTCCGAGAACAGCATTGAAGATATAGGTGCGCTGTCAAAGCTTACCTCGCTCAAGACTCTGCACCTTGACGGCAATAAGATTGAGAGCTTTAAGCCGCTCTACGACCTCAAAAAGCTCACAACTCTCACCATAACCGATATAAAGATAAGCAAGAGTCAGCTCAAGGAGCTCAAAGAAAAACTGCCTAACTGCGTAATCACAAGCGACGAGGCAGAGAACGATGTGGTTGAGATTAAGCTCGGCGGCAGAACATTTAAGAGCGATGTCAAAGAGCTTGACCTTTCAAACCGCGAAATAAACGATATTTCCGTCCTTGTTGACTGCACCGAGCTTGAAACTCTGAATCTTTCAGGCAACTACATAAGCGATATAAGCACCCTGCTTGACCTGCCCAAGCTCAGAAGCGTAAATCTTGCCAACAATAACATCAGCGATGTAAGACCGCTCATGAGCATTACCACAATTGAGTATCTCAATCTTTCGGGCAACCGAATCAGCTCAATCGCGGCACTGGGTGAGCTTACGGGCCTTGAAGAGCTGAGCCTTAAAGGTAACTCCATAAGCGACTTTTCGCCGCTTTCAAATCTGGTGGTTCTGGATATGCTTGACCTTACAGGTACAGGTATAACGGACAATTCCCTGCCTTATCTGTATAAGCTCAAGGACATGAAAAAGCTTTCGCTGGATAATAACGACATCAGCTTCAAGGCTTATGACAAGCTGAAAAGCGAGCTTCCCAACTGCACTATAAGCCATTCGGAGTTCAAGAAGATTTCCCTCGGCAAAAGGAACTTTGCACCCGATGCAGTCACCGTTGACGCAAGCAACCTCGGCCTGAGCGACATATCCGCAATTACCGGTTTTGCCCGCGTTGAAAAGCTGGATCTGTCCAATAATAATATAAGTGACCTTACGCCCCTGTATGAGCTTAGCACACTGCGAGAGCTGAACCTTTCGGGAAACAGTCTGAGCTCGGGACAGAAGAGCGCACTTTCAAATGCTTTGCCCGGCTGCAGAATCAACTACGGTACATCGGGCGGAGACTCCATGCCCTGATATTTTTAAAGCCCCTGTTTGTGGAATGATACATTTTTCACAAATAGGGGCTTCTCATTTGATGGTTTATGTGCTATAATACACATATAGCAGATATGTCTGCGAACGTTGAAAGGAGCTGACACAAATGAAGTTCACTTTTACCGAGAAGAAGATGGATTCTTCCGAGGAACTGAGAGCCTATGCAGAGCGCAAGATAGGAAAGCTCGACCGCTTTTTCAGAAGCGAAAGCAATGCCTATGTAACCTTCAGCATTGAGCGCGGCAGATACCTTGCAGAGATTACCATCCAGAACAACGGCCTGTTTTACAGAGCAAGCGAAATCACGAACGACATGTACGCCTCTGTCGATTCCGGTGTTGCCGCAATCGAGCGTCAGATTCGCAAAAACAAGACCCGTCTTGAGAAGCGACTGAGAGAGGGCGCATTGGAGCGTGAAATCGTACCGGCTTATGCGCCTGCTGAGGAAGAGGACGAGGAGTTCAATATTGTCCGCAGCAAGCGATTCTCCATTAAGCCCATGTCCCCCGAGGAAGCAATACTTCAGATGAATCTTCTTGAGCATGAATTCTTCGTGTTCAGAAATGACGAGGAGGATGGCGCAATCTCAGTAGTATATCGCCGCAAGAACGGCGGCTACGGTCTGATCTGCGACGAGCTTGAATAAACAAAAATAACCATTGCCCCGCCTTAAGGCGGGGCAATTTTAAGGACGAAAGATGAAATATATAGAAGTTATAATCGAAACTCCCGAAGAAGAAATTGACAAGCGCTGCGATGAGCTGACGGCGATCGGATGCTCAGGATTTATTATTGAAAACGAGAACGATTTCAAGGATTTCCTTGAGGAAAACCACCAGTATTGGGACTATGTTGATACCGAGCTTGAAGAAAGCTATTCGGGCGTTTCCCGCATAAAGTGCTACATCGAGGATAATGACGAGGGCCGAAAAATGCTGGAAAGCATAAAAACTCTCGGCGCGGAGCTTGAAACGAACATCGTTGATGACAGCGCTTGGGAGAATAACTGGCAGGATTACTACAAGCCCCTCGAGATTGGCGAAAAGCTTCTTGTTGTACCTGATTGGGATGAAACAGACCCGGGCAGCAGATTGCCGCTCAGACTTGAACCGGGGCTTATGTTCGGAACAGGAAGCCATGCGACAACACGCATGTGTCTGAAAGCACTTGAAGGCTTTGCCGGGTGCGGCAAGACTGCTCTCGATTTAGGCTGCGGAAGCGGCATACTCGGCATAGGTGCGCTTATCCTCGGCTGCGAGAAATGCGTGGGCTGCGATATTGACCCCAAAGCCCCTGACATCGCCGCCGCAAACGCCGCCCTTAACGGTATAGGTGCAGATACGTTTAAAGTATATGCAGGAGATATAATCGGCGACAAAGGAATGAGAAAGAGCCTCGGCGCAGGATACGATATAGTCCTTGCCAATATCGTGTCTGATGTAATAATCCCTCTTGCACCCATCGCCCGCGGCTTTATGGCAGAGGGAGGCGTGTTCATCACTTCCGGCATAATTGACGGCAGGGAGGACGATGTGCGCCTTGCCCTTGAAAACGCGGGCTTTGAAATAAATGACCACCTCCACGAGGAAGAATGGCACTGCTTTGTGTGCAGATAAATAAAAAAGCTGACTAACTTATTGTTAGTCAGCTTTTTTGCTTCATGATTTGTTTTTTGAAAGCGATGAAACCGCGAGACAAGCAAGTCCGATTCCCAGCATGCCCATGCCTGAAACGACATCAAGCTCGCCGAGAAAAGATAAAACGGTAACCGCCACGCCCATTGCGAGAGCCACGCCCGTAAGAATGACATCGATTAACGGCGAGGAGTCTTTTTTCTCAACTGAATCTGCTTTTTTAACCTGCATCAGTTCGTCGACTGATATTTCAAATAGCTCCGCAAGCTTTGGAATGGTATTTATATCAGGGCAGG
>JAZLGD010000147.1:0-3635 GCA_045616105.1 Oscillospiraceae bacterium
GAGATTTATAGGTTTTGAACGGCTATTTTCCGCCCATACGGCATAAAAAATAACGGTAATACGTCAGTATTACCGTTATTTTGTTATATTGTCTGTTCGAAAAATCTCTCGCTCAAAACTGCTTTGCACCTGAAAAGCAGGGTGTTTTTTGCAAGGCAAGGCAAATTACCGCAGGAATACTGCCGTATTTCAAGGTAATTTAACGTAGTTTTGCGTAAAACAGTCGCTTTTCAGGCTGTAAATTCCTATGGTGCACAGCCCTGGGCGGTGCTTTTTCTTGACTTTACGCTCTCTGCGTTGTATGATTACTGGGCAATTCGGGAATTATTCTCAAATTGGAGGACGAAATGAAAGCAACTTACAACACAAAACAGCGTTCCGCGGTTCTGTCGCTTTTTGAGACAAACGCGGACAGGCAGTTTACAATAGATGAGCTTATTGAAAGCCTCGGCGAGGCTGCGCCGGGCAAGAGCACGGTGTACCGTCTTGTCGGAAAGCTGGAGGAAGAGGGGGCTATTCGCCGCTTCACCCGCGAGGGAACGAGCAAGGCCGCCTATCAGCTTTCGGGTGCGGCTTGCTGCTCCGAGCATCTGCATTTGAAGTGCGTGGACTGCGGACTGCTCATCCACCTTGACCATGAAGCTCAGGATAAGCTCACACGCAGCACGGGCTTTGTGATTGATGACAGCCTGAGCATGCTCTACGGGAGATGCGCCGCCTGCGCAGGGAGGCAGAAATGAAGAGAATTATTTCGCTTGTTCTGTGCCTTGCCTGTATATTCACGCTCTGCGCCTGCGGCGCGGAGAATGTGCAGCTCTCGGACAGCGGAAAGATGCAAATTGTCTGCACAAGCTTTCCTGCCTATGACTTTGCCCGCGAGATAGCAGGGGATAAGGCGGAGCTTACACTGTTAATAAAGCCGGGCAGCGAGGTGCATTCCTATGAGCCCACGCCCAAGGATGTCATTCGTATCCAGAACTGTGACCTGTTCATATGTAACGGCGGCGAGAGCGAGGAGTGGGTCGAGGAGCTTAGCGCAGACTGCAAAAACGTCCTGTGCATGATGGACTGCGTCGAGGCTCTCAGCGAGCAGGTGCAGGATGGCATGTATGTGCGCGGCGAGGAAAAAGAGGATGAGGATGAGCTGGACGAGCACGTCTGGACTTCTCCCGTAAACGCAAAGCTCATATCCGAGGCGATCTGCGCCGAGCTCTGCAACATAGACCCCGATAATGCGGCGCTTTATTCCGCAAAGCTCGAGGGATATTCTGCTCAGCTTATGGAGCTGGACAGTATGTTCCGTCAGACTGTAAAGAACGCAAGATACAAAACGCTTGTGTTTGCCGACCGCTTCCCCATGCGATATTTTACTAAGGAATACGGCCTTGAATACTATGCCGCATTCCCCGGCTGCGCATCCGAAACCGAGCCCTCGGCAAAGACAGTTGCGTTTTTAATCGACAAGGTGCGTGACGGAAAGCTGCCCGCGGTCTTGTATATGGAATTTTCCAATCAGAAAATGGCGGATGTGATATGCGAGGATACGGGCTGTGCGAAGCTTCCGTTTTATTCGGTGCATAACATTACCGCCGAGCAGTTTGAGGCAGGGGAGAGTTACCTCAGTCTCATGCGGCAAAATTTAGTAACCCTGAAGGAGGCTTTATCCTGATGGCACAGTTGAGCTGTAAAAATTTAAGCTTCGCCTATGACGGCGAAACAGTTTTGAGCGATATAAACTTTTCGATCGAAGCAGGCTCTTATCTCTGCATAGTCGGAGAAAACGGCTCGGGCAAGTCCACACTTATGAAAGGACTGCTGGGGCTCAAAAGCCCGACAAGCGGTACGGTTGAGTTCGGCGACGGGCTCAGACCCACGGAAATCGGCTATCTGCCTCAGCAGACTCAGATACAGCGTGACTTCCCCGCAAAGGTGACTGAGGTCGTTTTGTCGGGCAGGATTAACGGCATGGGAAAACGCTTGTTTTTCAGCGCGGAAGATAAGGCGGCTGCCATGGCGAATATGGAGCGTCTGGGCATTGAGGAACTGAAGGACAGATGCTATATGGAGCTTTCGGGCGGTCAGCAGCAGAGAGTTCTGCTTGCCCGCGCCATGTGCGCAACTAAAAAGCTCCTGCTTTTAGATGAGCCTGTAACGGGACTTGACCCGGTTGCAACAAATGAAATGTATAATCTTATAAAGCTGATTAATCTATGTGACAATACCACTGTCATCATGGTTTCCCACGACATCCACGAGGCTGTGCGCTATGCGACCCATATTCTCCACCTCGGACATAAACAGCTGTTCTTCGGCACGGCGGCAGAATACCGCGAAAGCGACCTTGCCCGCCGCTTTGTAGGAGGTGGCAGAGCATGATTCTTAGTGAAATGCTGTCTTATCATTTTATGACACGCGCCCTTATAGTGGGCATACTTGTTTCCCTCTGCGCATCGCTTCTGGGTGTGTCCCTTGTGCTTAAACGCTATTCCATGATTGGCGACGGACTATCCCATGTGGGCTTCGGAGCCCTTGCGATTGCGGCGGCGGCGAATATTGCGCCCCTTGCGCTTGCAGTGCCCGTGGTCGTGGCTGCGGCGTTTCTCCTTTTGCGCATAAGCCAGAACAGCAAAATCAAGGGCGATGCGGCAATCGCGCTCATTTCAAGCAGTGCGCTTGCCATAGGCGTTATCGTAATATCCATGACTACGGGAATGAACACCGATGTTTCAAATTATATGTTCGGCAGTATTCTTTCTCTGAGCAGGGGCGACGCGGTTTTGAGCGCAGTGCTGTCGGCGATTGTGCTTCTGATGTTCGTATTGTTGTATCCGAGAATTTTCGCTGTCACCTTCGATGAAACCTTCGCAAAGGCAACGGGAACAAAGGCAGAGCGCTACAACACGGTTATAGCGGTGCTCACAGCGGTTACGGTTGTTCTCGGCATGCGCATGATGGGTGCCCTGCTCATTTCGAGCCTTATAATATTCCCCGCACTCAGCTCAATGCGCCTTTGCCGCAGCTTTAAATCGGTTGTGTTGTGTTCGGCGGTAATCTCGGTGGTGTGCTTTGTTGCGGGCATGGTGAGCTCATATGCTCTTGAGCTCCCCACGGGCGCAAGCATCGTAGCCGTTAATCTGATCGTATTTTTGGCTTTCTCGCTGGTTTCATTTATAAAAAAGTAATATTCATTTATGTAAAATAGAATGAATATTCGCATGAAAATGAATATTATTCATTAATTTACGGAGATTATTTGAATAATGACGAATAAACTTCAATGAAACAGTTGACAGCAATGAATAAAAATGCTATTATCTCAACATCCAAAGCAAACATAAACAGTAAATTCTAAAAAAGAGGTAAATAAAATGAAAAAGTATGTAGCACTTCTGCTCGCACTTGTTATGGTATTTGCTCTTTGCGCATGCGCAGCAGGCAATACCGCAGGCAAGGACGAAGATGTTAAGCTCAAGATTCTTGATGCAGAGTATGTAACCGAAGATTACGCAATCGCAGTTGCAAAGGAAAATGAAGACCTTCTCGCAAAGATCGATGCAGCACTGAAAGAACTCATTGCCGACGGTACCGTCGCTCAGGTAACTGCATATTACATCTCCGGCGAAGGCGAGCTCCCC
>JAZLGD010000148.1:0-16378 GCA_045616105.1 Oscillospiraceae bacterium
ATATGACCGATAAGGAACGCTGCGGAACCGCTTGCAAAGCAAATTTTGAATTTGTCTGGGTGTATATACCGCATGGCGAGAAACTCATCGCCCAGAAATCCGAAAAAGATGCCGATGACGACAAGCACGGCAAAGCGTTTATCCACGGTGTGGAAGATTGAGATAAGTCCGACCGCAATACAGCAGCAGGTGGTAAGACCTTTTAAAACAGCAGCTTTAAGCCCTTTCTTTCTCCCCGTTAACCTGACAAACATAGTGCCGAGAGCTGCACATGCAATGGCGAGGAGTACAATAACGGGAACCATTTAAAATATTTCCTCCGTATAACTTAGTATCATTTCTTCTGAACATCATATCATATTTTAGACATGGTGTAAAGAATGCAAAAACCTCCCCGTCTTAGGACAGGGAGGTTCAGCAAAAATCAGAAATGATATTTTTCGCTGTATTCGTTGAAGTATTCGTCGAAGCACTGAGTGTGAACGGCGGTGAGGCTGTTTATGTATTCATGAGTGTCAAAAGAAGCGGATTCAATCTCAATCATGGCAACTGCAACATTGGAGCAGTGGTCGGAAATTCGCTCCAGGTTAGTCAGCAGATCGTTAAACACGAAGCCGTTGTTAAGCGTGCATTTGCCCTGCTTGAGGCGGTCAATGTGGTGAAGCTTCATTTCGTCGCAAAGGTTGTCGATGAGCTCTTCAAGAGGTTCTACGCGATAAGCCTTGTCCAGGTCATTGCTCTCAAAAGCGGAGATTGCGATGTTTATTACCTCGGTAACGGCGGCTCTCATTACATGAAGCTCGTTTTTCGCCTCGTCTGAGAATGTGATGTTCTTTTCGTGAATTTCCTTCGCGCACTCGGCTATGTTGAGTGAGTGGTCGCTCATTCGCTCGAAGTCGTTAATAGTGTGAAGATATTTGCTGACAGCCTCGCTCTGGTCCTGAGTCAGCTCGTGGCTGGTCAGATTCATAAGATATGTGCCCAGTTTGTCCTCGTAACGGTCGATGACATCCTCCGCTTTTTCGATGGCATCGTAGCCTTCTTCGGTGTAGGTGTCAACAAGATTGAACGCATCAAAGAGGTTGTCCATGGTGCGGTGAGCCATGGAGTTTACGGTCAGACGGCTTTGTTCAACAGCAAGGGCAGGGTGAGAGAGGAAGCGCTCTTCGAGACGATCCATGTCGCGGACGGCTTCGTTATCGTATGCGTCAGGCTTTGCCATAAGAGTGCAGATCTTTTCGATCTGTTTGATGAATGGCGCAACAAGGATAACGTTAATAATACGGAAGACGGAGTTGAGCAATGCAATTGAGAACGCATTCATTACAGTTGACATGAACGGGAAGTCCACAAAGGCATTGACGGTATAGAATATGACGCTGAACAGAATAACGCCGATTACGGTAACAACAAGATATGAGTAGGCGGTGCGCTTGCCGTCTGCGCTCGCGCCGATTGCTGACAGCAGAACGGGAACTGCCGCGCCGATTGCAATGCCCATTATCAGCGAGAAAGACGCATCAAAGGTTATTGCACCTGTAATGGACAGAGCCTGCAGAATACCAACCGCGGCGCTCGCACTCTGAATGACGCTTGTGAATAGAATCCCGACAATAATACCGATTGCGGGATTTGAGAATGTTGTCATAAGCCGCAGGAAGGTGGGGTCGGTGCGCAAGCCCTCAACAGAGCCGCTCATTGCGCTCAGTCCGAACATCAGAACTGCAAAGCCCATGAGTATGTCGCCGATGTGCCTTTTTGAGGCCTTCTTTGAAAACAGGCGAAGAATGATACCGATGATGGCTATGACTGCCGTGAGTGAAGCGGTCGAGAAAAGCTCTACCCAACCGGACGCTTCGCCGTCGCCGATATATGAAAGACAGATGATCCAGCCTGTTATCGAGGTGCCTATGATAGCGCCCATGACAACGCCGATTGCCTGCCTGAGCTTCATCATCTTGGAGTTAACAAAGCCGACAACCATGACGGAGGTGGCCGAAGATGACTGTATAACGGCTGTTACGCCCGTGCCCAGAAGTATTCCTTTTAAAGGTGTGCTGGATAAGCGGTAGAGAATGAGCTCAAGCTTGCTGCCTGCGACCATTTTCAAACCGTCACCCATGAGCGCCATGCCGTAAAGGAACAGCGCCACACCGGTTATTAGCTCAAGTACGTCAGATATTCCCAATTTAAAAAAGTCTCCTATATTACGAGAATCGGTAAGTCGAAACCATACCATTATCGATGATATACCAAGTTGAAAGAAAAAGCCATAGCCATTTTTACATAAATCGTATTTTTATTTACGAAATTAAAATAATATGATAGAATAACAAAGTAATTTACCTCGAAAGGACGAAAGCGATGGCTGTTGATACAGATAAGATAAAAGACGGAGCTTCTGCGGTCGTAAAGCTGACCGGAAAAGTTCTTGCAGGACTTGAAAAGGTTTCCGGCAAGTTTGACCCGCTTGTTAAAGTGCCCTTTGTCGGCGACACAATCGCCGATGTTCAGGACATAGTATATATGCTCAACGATTACTATAAAGGCAACTACAAGAAAGTTCCGCTGACGGTGATGCTGGGCTGTTTGGGTATAATCGGTTATCTGGCATGCCCCATTGACCTTATTCCCGACAATGTGCCCATACTCGGTATGTTGGATGATGCGTTTATTATCAACATCATTATTGAACTCTGCGTAGATAAAGAACTGAAAAACTACCGCGAATGGCGCGAAAACAATGGTACAGCGGCAATAGAAGCAGAAACGGTTTGAGATTAACTCAAACCGTTTTTTGTTGCATTAAGCAGGGCTTCGCAGCCCTCAACTATGTCATTGTATGCTGTTTCAAAATCTCTGGTGTACCACGGATCGGCTACGAAACGTGATGAGCCGGCAAAGCTGAGAAGAGATCTGACTTTGTCGTCGGGGTCTTTGCCGAAAAGACGAAGCATGTTCTGCATGTTTTCTCCGTCCATGCCGATTATGAAATCATACTCGGAGTAATCGGATTTTTTCAGCTGAGTTGCGCGGTGCGCAGAGTAGGGGATGCCGTGAGCATCAAGACAACGTGCTGCGTGGGGGTAGAGACCGTTTCCGATTTCTTCCGTGCTTGTCGCGGCTGAATGAATTTCGTAGTGCTTCTCAAGCCCCGCCTTTCTTACGGTGTCTTTAAATATGAACTCAGCCATTGGACTGCGGCAGATGTTGCCATGACACACGAAAAGTACTTTTATCACTGTAATAATCCTCCTGAAATGTAGTGCTCAACTTCTCCTTGCACAGAGCATGGTACAAACGTTCAGCGCGATTGTGATTGCAATGAAAATGCCGACAACTATCACCTCGGCGTCAATAGTGTCAATTACTGCAACAACGTCATTGGTGTTAATATCGTGAGCTATGTTGATTATCCGAAAAAGAACCGCAACAAGTGCACTTCCGAAGCTGATGACAGTTGCGGCTGCGATTTGCGTATTTCGGGAAACAGTCATTTTCCAAATCGGAATACTCCATGCAATCAGACCGGCGACTATACTCGGTACAATGAAATTCAGAATATCCCAATCTGATATCAGCAAACCGGACGATATAATAGCGGTAATTGCAAAAAGAGTTAAAACGGCAATGCCAAATATTTTTGCAAACTTGTTGTGGTTGCCGGATAAGCGGATTGTGTCAGACAGAAGTTCCTCGACTCTCTCAGCGCTGAGCGGTTCCGGGCTCTCGTTTCTCTTTGCCTGCATAAGTTCGACAAGCCCGATTCCCAGTGCATCTGCGAGCGACTCGAGCGTATTGATGTCGGGGAAGCCAAGACCTCTTTCCCAACGACTCACGGCCTTATCAGTTACATTCAGCTTTCTTGCCAGTTCTATCTGAGTGATGTTGTTTGACTTCCTGATTTCTGTGATGAAGCTACCGAATTCTTTTGCATCCATGCCATGTGCCTCCTTGATTTGGTGTTTTCATCATAGCATCCAATGTTGTTCAGCAAAACCGATGAACGCTTTACTTAGCTTGAAAAGCACTCTACGATTCATTTAGTCCTTGTTTTAGGGGGGCTTAGCATAAAAGCCGGCGGTTAGCGCGAACAGTTTGTATAAGCTTAGGACATTTTACCGCAGATATGCTGTTTTTGATTTAAGCTTTCTTCTGTGTAAAACGCCTTTTATCCGAAGTTTATCATAAAATGAACTTTTATGCTACAGATAACGAAGAAAACGCCGAAATATGCCGTATATTATATGGTAAATCCCGGAGAAAAACTTGCGAGAATACTGCCTGTTGTGGAGCTTCGACAAATTAAACACTATACATTGGAGATTATACATTATTCCCGCAAATTATACATTTTTTGATATATTAATGGTTGAAAACCGCTCTTTGTTGAGGTATAATTTATTCCGTAGTATTATGGAAAGCTATACGTAGTATTTCAAGCTTAATTTGGAAAATAAGAGGATGAAACAGATGAAATCATTACTTATTCTCGGCGCCGGGCAATTCGGTCAGGTTACTAAGGAAATCGCCGAAGCCGGCGGCTATGAGAGAATCGATTTCCTGGACGATAATAAAGAATCGGCCATAGGCGGACTAAGCGATTATAAGGATTATCTGGATTACGGCGAGGCTGTTGTCGCTATTGATGATATCATTCTTCGAATGGCATATCTGGAAAAGCTTAAGCTCGCAGGTTTTAAAATTCCGGTGCTGATTCATCCGACGTGCTATGTTTCGCCTTCAGCAGTTATAGGAGAGGGCAGCGTAATCGAACCAAGAGCTAACATACATACCGGCTGTATAATCGGACGAGGCTGCATCATTTCAATGGCGGCCAATATAAACCACCACACGAGAATCGGAGATTTCTGTCATATTGCGTGCAACAGCACCGTCATGCAGAACACCGATATGGACCCGTGCCTTAACACTATGACCGGACAAATGCATTTTAAAGAGCCCAGCAGGAGAAACCGGTTTAGCTTTGAAAACGAGTTTTCGTTTGAAAGTGGCATGTAAATAAAAAATATTTAGTTAGGGTATTGAAAAATGAAAAAATTAGAAAAGAGAATTTTGCTTTCCAGCCCGACAATGCACGGCGAGGAACAATCTTACATAAAAGAAGCATTTGACCGCAACTGGATTGCACCTTTAGGCTTCAACTGTGACGGTTTTGAAAACGAAATGAACGAGTATTTGGGCAACAGTGTGCATACATTTGCTACTGTTTCCGGCACATCCGCAATACAGCTTGCAATAAAGCTGGCCGGAGTAAAGCCCGGGGATCATGTGCTTTGTTCAGACATGACATTTGCCGCAACGGTTAATCCCGTCAGCTACGAAGGCGCCGTACAGGTCTTTGTTGACAGCGAGGCTGAAACATGGAATATGTCACCCGAGGCGCTGGAAACGGCATTTGAAAAATATCCCGATGCAAAGGTCGTTGTAATGGCACATCTTTACGGTACACCCGGCAAGATGAATGAATTGCTCGATGTTTGCAGGAAGCATAATGCCATTATGGTTGAGGATGCTGCAGAAGCACTCAGCTCTGAGTATAAGGGAGTTAAGTGCGGCACCTTCGGTGAATATAACGCATTATCCTTCAACGGCAATAAGATTATTACCACATCCGGCGGCGGTATGCTTATCACAAAAAGCGGTGAAGCAAGAAAAAAGGCCCTTTCATGGTCAACTCAGGCACGCGAGGCTGCGCCATGGTATCAGCATGAAGAGCTTGGATATAACTACCGTATGAGTAACGTTGTTGCGGGTATCGGCCGCGGTCAGCTCAAGCATCTTGAAGAGCACAGAGAGATAAAAGAGAAAATATACAGAAGATACGAGGAAGGCCTTAAGGACTGCCCCGTAAAGATGAATCCTTATCTTGACGATTGCAGACCGAATTTCTGGCTTAGCTGTATGACGATTAATCCGGAGGCAATGTGCCAGCAGGTCAGAACCGCAAATACAAGCTCATGGATTCATGAAGACGGCAAGACCTGCCCTGATGAAATTGCAGCAAAACTTCTCGATTATAACATTGAAACACGTCCTATCTGGAAGCCCATGCATATGCAGCCTTATTATGCAGACAGAGACTTTATATCAACGGGTGTAGGCGAGGATATTTTCGCCCGAGGTATTTGCCTGCCTTCTGATATCAAGATGACGGAAGCGGAGCAGGATGCTGTTATCGAAGTTATCAGAAGCTGCTTTTAATCCATCCGCGGAGAAGAACAATGATTAATACCACTCTTTGCTATATCGAGCGTGGAGACGAGTATCTCATGCTCCATCGGGTCAAAAAGGAAAACGACATAAACAAGGATAAATGGATTGGACTGGGTGGTAAGTTCGAGGAGGACGAAAGCCCCGAGGATTGTCTTCTGCGTGAGGTCAGAGAGGAAAGCGGACTCACACTTACATCTTGGAGATATCGCGGAATAGTGACCTTTGTAAACACCAAGTGTGAATCGGAGTTTATGCACCTGTTCACGGCTGACGCTTTCGAAGGAGAGCTTCAGACCTGCGACGAGGGCGAGCTGGAGTGGATAAAAAAGAGCGAGCTGATGAAGCTGACCCTCTGGGAGGGAGATAAGATTTTCCTACGGCTTCTCGACACCGATGAACCCTTTTTCTCGCTGAAGCTCAGCTATGACGGTGATGAGCTTTTAGGCGCAGTTCTCAACGGCAAACAACTTAACAAATAACAATAATTTGCATACCATGATTTGAGGTGATGGTATGCAAATTTATATTGTCCGGCCGGGGGACTCGCTTTATTCAATTGCCCGGCGCTTCGGCTCGGACCTTGATACGCTCAGCTACATAAATCAGCTATCCGACCCGTCGCGCCTGAGCGTGGGGCAGACAATAGTTGTACCGGGCGGAAGCCCTGCCATGGGTGATATTGAGGTCAACGCCTATGCTTACCCGAATATAAGCAGAGCGACTCTTGAGGAAACGCTCCCGCATCTGACATTTTTGTGCCCATTCTCGTGGCATATGGATGCGCAGGGTGGAATAACTCCCATTGACGATGCCGAAATGGTGCGCCTTGCCAATGCAAACAGCGTCGCGCCTATGCTGACGCTTACGAATATCGGCACTAACGGCGGTTTTTCAAGCGATATTGCCCATGCCATATTTACCGACATGGCGGTGCAGGATATACTGGTGGAAAACATATTCGCCGCGCTTCGGCAAAAGAATTATTACGGAGTAAACTTCAACATCGAGTATGTCTATCCCTTTGACCGCGAGGGCTACAACGCCTTTCTCGAGCGCATGTCGCGTGAGCTTCACTCCCGGGGCTATTATTTATCCACGGCTATTGCGCCACGGGTTTCAGATGAACAGCAGGGACTTCTGTACACCGCCCACGACTATGCCGCCCACGGCAGGTATTGCGACAGAGTTATCATCATGACCTACGAATGGGGCTATACCTACAGTCAGCCTCAGGCGGTATCGCCCGTTGACAGTATGCGCCGTGTAATCGAATATGCGGTGACGAAAATCCCAAGCGGCAAGATACTTCTCGGTTTTTCAAACTACGGCTACAACTGGACTCTGCCGTGGAAGCAGGGGCAGGCGGCCTCGGTAATATCCAATGTAGGCGCGGCAAATCTTGCTGCGGCAACATATTCCGAGATCAAATTCAGCGAGACCGCTCAGGCGCCGTACTTTAACTACACAGCACCCGACGGTGTGCGGCATGAGGTCTGGTTTGAGGACGCAAGGAGCGTACGCGCGCGTCTTCAGCTTGTGAGGGGGTATAATCTCGCGGGAATAAGCTATTGGACCATTAACCAGCTGAACCGTCCCGGCCTTGCCATGCTCGGCGGTATGTACGGAACGGAAAAGATAATATAAAAAACGGAGAGTAAAAACTCTCCGTTTTTGATAATCCATTGTTAATCCATTCTGCTGCATATTACCTGTGCGGCTTTTACGCCAGAGGCGCCTGCCTGCGCCAGACCGCGCGTTACACCCGCACCGTCACCTACTGCGAAGAAGTTCGTAAAGTCGGTCTCAAGCTCGCCTGAGAGCTCAAGACGGGAAGAATAGAACTTGACCTCGGCGCCGTAGAGCAGAGTGTCGTAGTTTGCGGTACCCGGTGCAATCTTGTCCAGTGCGTAAATCATCTCTATGATGTCGTCAAGCTGACGCTTGGGGAGGGCCAGACTCAGGTCGCCGGGAACTGCGGCGGAAAGGGTGGGCTGGGTGAAGGACTGCGCCAGACGGTGCTCGTTGGTGCGTATGCCGTTCACAAGATCGCCGAAGCGCTGAACCAGAACGCCGCCGGAGAGCATATTGCTCAGAGAAGCGATGTGCTTGCCGTAACGGTAAGGCTCGTTAAAGGGCTCGGTGAAGCGGTTGGAGACAAGAAGAGCGAAGTTGGTGTTTTCGCTTCTGAGTGCAGGGTCTGAGTAGGAGTGGCCGTTGGCGGTATTTATACCTTCAACATTTTCCGCAACAACATGACCGTAGGGGTTCATGCAGAAGGTGCGGACACGGTCACCGTACTGCTTGGTACGGTAGAGAAGCTTGGACTCATAGACCACGTTGGTTATATGTTCAAATACGGTTGCGGGAAGCTCAACACGCACGCCGATGTCAACCTGATTGTTGATGAGGTGGATGCCCAGCTTCTTGCACTCGTTGGCAAACCATTCGGCGCCGCTTCTGCCGGGGGCAGCGATGAGATACTTGCAGAAAACCTCGTCGCCGGACTTGGTTGTCAGTCTGTATCCTTCGCCGTCGCGGTCGATAGACTCTATTGCGGTGTTGAAGCGGTATTCAATCTTGTTTCTGAGATCTTCATATATGTTGCGAAGTATGTCGAGGTTGCGCTCGGTGCCGAGGTGCTTAACCTTTGCCTGAAGCAGGTGGAGGTCATATTTCAGAGCCTCGCGGCAGAGTGCCTTAGCCTCGGGGGAGTCGGTGGAAAAGGTCTTGTCGGTTGCACCGTATTTCATGTTTATGGTGTCAACATAGTTGATGAGGTCCATGACCTCCTTCTTTTCCATGAAATCGGTGAGCCAGCCGCCGAACTCGGTGGTGAAATTATACTTGCCGTCGGAGAATGCGCCTGCGCCGCCGAAGCCGCACATGGTATCGCACACTGCGCAGTGAACGCACTTGTTAACTTTTCCTGCGACGATGGGGCAATGACGGGAATAGATATCTCCGCCCTGCTCAAAGTTCACGATTTTAAGCTCGGGGTGACTGTTAATAAGCTCATAGCCTGCGAAGATTCCCGCAGTGCCGCAGCCGATAATTGCAACATCGTAATTGGTACTCATTTTTAATATGCTCCTTTAGGAAATTGAGTTGTTCTGATGTACACACAACGCTCAAAATAATGCCTCATTATTAAGGCTTTGTCAAGAGAAAAATAACAGAAAAACATAGAAATTTCAAGTGCTTGACGGATATTACAAAAAGATGTATAATAATAAAAATACCAAAAAGAAAAGCAGTCGGAAGCCGACTGCTTTTTTGCTTTATATAAACTTTAAAACTGTTTTCGCAACGCCCAGCTCATTATTTGTTTCGCACACATAGTCTGCAGCGCTTTTGCACATCTCGGTGGCATTTCCCACGGCAACACCAAAGCCTGCAAAGGAAAGCATATCCGCGTCGTTATCACCGTTTCCGAATGCGGCAACATTTTCAGAGCTTATGCCAAGCTCACTGCAGAGATATCTGAGGGAATTGCCTTTACCTGCGCCGGCATCGGAAATTTCAACAAGGCGCGGAGTTGAGCTTGTGACATAAACACCGTTTATCTCTTTGGCCTTTTTAAAATATGCGTCTTTTTCCTCAATATTTCGGCAAACAAGGTCGATGCTGTCAAGCCGCGAAGCGTTTTCGGCAATGAATGTCCGCATATCCTCGACAGGCAGGCGAGTGGTCTGCACATAGTTTACATAATCCTTAGAGCATCCGAATCGCACAGGGTCTTTTATGTATTCGCTTACGCAGTAGGGCTGACCCTCGATAAATGCCTCGAGCATATATACATCGGGAAAAGCATCCAGTATTTCATGTACACATTCCTCGGGAATTACCCGGGACATTATTCTCTTGCCGCTTGGTACTTTCTCGATTGCCGCACCGTTTGATGTTATGGCGTAGCGCACTCCCGGAATGGATAGAACCTCCTGAGGAAGTGAGCGGTAAGCTCTGCCGCTTGCCACAACTACTTCAATTCCGGCTTCGATCACTTTTATAAGCGCATCTCTGGTGTCGGGAGCGAGTGTGGAATCAGAGCGCAGAGTGGTATCATCAAGGTCAAGGGCAACAAGTTTTATATCTTTCATAAAATCACCGAAAGCATTATAGCATCAAAACTTCAAATAGTAAATCATATTGACCTTAACACAATATTTTAGTATAATTTCGATGTAGATATCGGCTCAGGATTTACCCGCATCGGTAATTAACAGGGGAATGGAGGTGCAAATCCGCCGCGAGGCCGTCACTGTAAAGCGGAGCGCAAGCTCCCGAAGTCAGAAGACCTGCCTGATGTATCGTACAAAGCAGACTGCGGCACCCGGTTGACTTTTCACGCTGAAGACAGGATAACACTTCTGTCAGCTTTCTTCAGCTTATACAATGCGCCCTGCCCGAAGGGCGTTTTAGAAAATTCTCCGTTTTTGTACGATATACCGAACAAAAAAGGAGAAAATTTTTATGAAAAACAAAAAGACACTAATCGCAGTAATCCTGCTGGTCGTTCTGGCAGCAGCGGCTGCACTCATCTGGTATATTAACAGCCCCGCAAAGGACGCAAATGATTTTGACAAGACCATCGAAGTCAGCGTCGTACACGGTGACGGAAGCAAGAAGGATTTCACAATCAACACAAATGAACAGTTCCTCCGCGGAGCGCTTGAGCAGGAAAAGCTGGTTGAGGGCTCAGAGAGCGAATACGGACTCTTTATAACAACCGTTGACGGTGAGACTGCCGATGATGCAAATCAGGAGTGGTGGTGCATCAATGACGGCGAGGGCACAATGCTCCCCACGGGCGTTGACGAAACCGCAATAAGCGACGGCGACAGCTATGAGCTTGTCCTCACAGTCGGCTGGTAAGCCGCACCTTTCGGTGCGCGAAATGTGCCTGCTGGCACTTTTCGGAGCACTGATGTTCGGCACTCAGTTGGCCATGGCATCGCTTCCGAATGTTCATCTTGTTACCATGTTCGTAATACTTGCGACTTTGCTTTTCTCGTGGAAGGCCATGTATTCGGTTGCGGTATTTGTGCTTCTTGAGGGCCTTGTTTTCGGCTTTGGCATATGGTGGGCAAGCTATCTCTACATATGGCCCCTGCTGGTAGTAATCGCCGTTCCTTTTCGGGCAAATGATTCGGCGCTTTTCTGGGCGGTTATCGCAGGTCTGCACGGTTTGTTTTTCGGTGCGCTTTGCGCAATCCCGTATTTGTTCATCGGAGGCTGGGAGTCCGCTGTGTCCTATTGGATAGCAGGCATCCCCTTTGACCTTGCACACTGCGCGGGAAACTTTGTGCTTACACTGCTTCTGCTCATGCCGCTCAAAAAACTGTGTTTTAAATTGATATGAAAATTGAAACGCTGAGAAGTCTCAGCGTTTTTATTTTTGCTCTTGACAAACTGTTAAAACTGTATATAATCAAGATATACAGTTGAACGAGGCGATTGAATGAATATATTAATCGACAACAAAAGCGGCGCTCCGATTTATGATCAGATTTATTTGCAGATAAAAAATCAGATTATAAGCGGGGAGCTTAAGGAAAACGAGCAGCTTCCGTCAATACGCGGTCTTGCGAAGGATCTTCGCATCAGCTTCATTACAACGAAGCGTGCGTATGAGGAGCTTGAAAAGGATGGTTTTATCTACACCATTCAGGCTAAGGGGTGCTATGTTGCACCGAAAAATGTTGAGCTTCTGAGAGAAGAAAACCTGAAAAAAATCGAAGAGCATATAGAAGCAATTGCGCGACTTGCGGCAAGCTGCAGCTTAAGCCGCGAGGACCTGATGTCAATGGTGGAGTTCGGATTGGAGGATGAACAGTGAACGCTCTTGAAATTAAGGATTTGAACAAAAGCTTTAAGGATTTTAAGCTGGACAATCTTAATCTTACTTTGCCCTGCGGATGTATCATGGGACTCATCGGCGAAAACGGCGCCGGCAAGAGTACAACAATTAAGCTGATTCTGGATATCCTCAGAAAGGATTCCGGCTCTGTAAGCATTCTCGGCCGCGACAATGAGGATAACATTCAGCTTACCAAAGAGGACGTCGGCGTTGTCATGGATGAGGCGGGCATACCCGAGTGCATGACGGCAAAGCAGGTGGGTAAGGTTATGTCGCTCACCTTTAAAAACTGGGACAGCAGGGAATATGACGAGCTGTTAAAACGCTTTGATTTGCCGACGGATAAGCCCTTCAAGGATTTTTCCCGCGGCATGAAAATGAAGCTGAGCATTGCCATTGCAATGTCCCATCATGCAAAGCTGCTGCTTCTTGATGAGCCCACAAGCGGACTTGACCCTGTTGTGCGCGACGAGGTTGTTGAGCTCTTCTTCGATTTCACCCGTGACGAAGAGCACTCCATACTGATCTCATCCCACATAGTCAGCGACCTTGAAAAGCTTTGCGACTATATCGCGTTCCTGCATAAGGGAAAGCTTCTGCTTTGCGAGGAAAAGGATATGCTTCTTTCCGAGTACGGCATAATTCACTGCACCGAGGAACAGCTGAGCTCAATTGATGCAGAAGCGGTTAAGCACAAAAAGGCAAGCCCCTACGGTGTTGAGGCAATAGTATCGCGGGAGAGCGTTCCCGCTGACATAAGCATCAGCCCCATAAGCATTGAGGAGCTTTTTATTTACATGGTAAAGGAGGCAAAGTGAGATGAAAGGTCTTCTTTTAAAAGATTGGTACATGACAAAGAAATATTGCAGAGCGCATTTTCTGATTGTAATAGTTTTTCTTGCAGTTTCGATTGCCGACGTAAGCAATCTGTTTTTCCTTACATATCCCTGCATATTTATTGCAACTATCCCGACAGTGCTTCTCAGCTATGATGAGAGATGCAGGTGGGATGAATACTGCGGCGCATTGCCTGTCTCGAAATCGCTTTTCGTATCCGAAAAATTTGTATTCGGCCTGCTTGTGACTGTACCGGTTATTATCGCAACGGGAATCATTCAGACGATAATACTGAAAAGAGCAGGCACATTTGATTTCAGCTATGTGATGGAGCTTGCTTCGATTCTTCTGTTTACTGCGGCACTGGTTACAGCCGTTACAATGCCTTTTATGATAAAATTCGGCGTTGAGAAAGGAAGAATTGCCTATTATGTGATGATTGGCTTTGCAACAGCGCTTGCGGTATTCCTACCCGATGTCATAAATGCAGATTTGTCAGGAAAGGTGAACATAGGCTTTGCGCCTTTTGCAATTGTTGCCGCTGTTGCGCTGTATGCGCTGTCATGGTACCTGTCAATCGTATTCTACAAAAAGCGCGAGATATGAAAAACTTTAGCAGCGTCGGGAGCCCTCCCGACGCTGTTTTTCTTGACTTATGTAACCTGAAATAGTACAATATATTGAATAAATATGTAGAGGTGCGACGTGGAAAAATTATCCCATGCCTATATAGTTTCTTCTGCGTCGGAAAAGCAGAGGACGGAGATAGCAAAAGAGCTTGCCGCAAGAATGATGTGCGCCGTCGGGGGAGATGCGCCCTGCGGAGTATGCCGTGATTGCAGGAAGATAAAAAGCAATGTCCATCCCGACCTCGTGACTATTTCCCGTCCCCTTGATGATAACGGCAACAAAAAACGCGAGATAAGCGTTGATCAGATCCGCGATATGTCCGCCGATGCTTATGTGCTCCCCAATGAGGCCAAGGCGAAGGTTTACATAATAGAGGATGCGGACACGATGAACATCCCCGCTCAGAATGCAGCTCTCAAACTGTTTGAAGAGCCGCCTGAGAATGTTGCCTTTATTCTGTGCGTTGAAAATATGGAAAAGCTTCTCATAACCGTAAGGTCGAGATGCGTTGCCATAAAGAGAAATGCCGAAGACGAGGAACCGTCAAAGGAAGCCATGAAGATGGCAAAGGACTATCTTGCCGCAGTAAGGAGCTGTGATAAGCTTAAGCTTCTTGAATTCTGCGTTGCAAATGAAAACACTGATACACGTGCAACGGCGGAGTTTATTGCGGCGGCAAAGGGGCTTTTTGTAAAAGAGCTTGCCCTTGAGAATGATACCAAAGCAAAAAGACAGCTCATGAACAAGATAGATGTGCTTGATAAGTGCGCATACTATATGCGAGTTAACACAGGCATAAAGCATATATACGGACTTTTATCCGTTTCCTAAGGAGATACAAGTTTTGACTGAAGTAGTAAGCGTTAAATTTAAGAACAGGGGAAAGAGCTATTTCTTCTCCCCGAACGGTAAGGAAATAAAATCCGGAGAGCAGGTTATTGTCGAGACCTCAAAGGGCCTTGAAATTGCCGACTGCTGCCACGGAAACCACATGGTAGAGGACACGGCTGTTGTTCAGCCGCTGCGTCCCGTTGTTAGAATTGCTACGGCTGACGATCTTCGCGTCGCAGAAATCAACAAGCAGCGCGAGAAAGAGGCCTTTGAGATCTGCCAGCAGAAGATTATCGAGCATGAGCTGGACATGAAGCTTGTCGATGTTGAATGCAACTTCGAGGGCAACAAGACCATGTTCTTCTTTACTTCCGACGGAAGAGTTGACTTCCGCGAGCTGGTAAAGGATCTTGCGGGCATTTTCCGCAACAGAATTGAACTGCGACAGATTGGCGTTCGCGATGAAGCCAAGATGATAGGCGGCCTCGGTATCTGCGGCAGACCCTTCTGCTGCAGCAAGTTCCTTGACGAGTTCCAGCCCGTTTCCACGAAGATGGCAAAGGTTCAGTCCATGTCACTTAACCCCAGCAAGATATCCGGCAGCTGCGGCAGGCTTATGTGCTGCTTAAGATACGAGCAGGAGGCATATGAGGAGCTTGTCAAGAATGTTCCCAAGCAGGGTGCGTTTGTTGAAACTCCGGCCGGCTACGGCAATGTAACTCAGGTCAATCTTCTTCGTCAGCTTGTCAAGGTCAAGCTTGACGGCGACGGCGATGATACCGTAAAGACCTACCGCGCAGTCGAGGTCGCAACCGTTCCCGGCGGCAGACCTAAGGACGGCGAAACACCTCCCTCCGTTCTCAAATATATCCCCGAACCCGAGGAAGAAGAGGAAGAGCCGGAGGACGAATGGGCAATTCCGGAGCTGCTTGTCAACGTGGAAGAAAATCCCGAGGAAAAGCTTGAAGAAAAGCCCGAAGAACCCAAAAGGAAGAATAACAATAACCGCAATCGCCGTAACCGCCGAGGCAGGGGCCACGGCAACAAGCCGAAAGCAGAGAATAAGCCTCAGACCGAGCATGAAAAGCAGCAGGTAAAGGCAAAGCCAAAGCAGCCTAATCAGCCCAAGCAGGGCGGTAATTCTCAGCACAAGGCCGAGGACGAGAAAAACGGCAGTGAAAAGAAGAAAAATAATAACAGACGTCGTTATTACCACCGCGGAAAACCGAAGAACAAGAACGGTAACAGTAACAACGCGGCAAAGCAGTAAAACGGAGACTTTATTATGAAAAGAAACAAAAAAGCAAGAAAACCCATGTCTGACGGCATTAAGTGGGTTATAACCTTTATCCTTTTCATCGTTGCTATTTCAACGGTAATTATCTGCGCGAAAAAAGGAGTGTTCCACTTTGAAGCAGGAACGGTAACCGCAAATGACGATGCAAACGCAGTTGCCACAACGGCGCCCGACGATGAGGATGATAATTCGGAGAAGGATGCCTCCAAATTCACCGTGTTTGTTACTGCGGGCAATGGCGGTACGGCAAATCCCTCCGGCAGCGTTACTGTTGAAGCATGGGACAGCATAACTTTGAACTTTACACCGGACGCCGGATATGTTGTGCAGTCGGTAACTCTTGACGGTATGGACCTTGGCGCAGTTGACACCTACACCATTTCCTATATTGACGAAAACCATAACGTAGTAGTTACCTTTGACAAGGCACCTGAGCCCACACCCGACCCTGATGAGGACGACGGTATTGACACCAAGTTATCTAACGGCGTGGTTAATATTATCGGAAAGATAATTGACGGGGTAGGAGATTAATAATCGGCAATAAAAAAACACCGCCACATGATATGCTCCCTTTATGAGAGACAGTGAAATAAAAAAACACTGTTAATCAAGGAGGGAGCATTTCTATGTCTAGAGGAAAGGTTACAGAGGAAGAACGAATAAAAGCGGCAAAAGGAGTAGTGGAA
>JAZLGD010000149.1:0-6875 GCA_045616105.1 Oscillospiraceae bacterium
ATTATTCTATTATAATTTAAATCGTAACAGGAGGATTAAATATGAGCTACATACCCACCCCCGAGCAGGCGAAAGAGCTTGTTATGAAATACAACAAGGATGCTTTCCACATTCAGCACGCGGAAACCGTTTCAAAGGTCATGGGCGAGTTTGCAAAAGAATTCGACCCCGACAACGCCGGTTTCTGGCGCAGTGTCGGCATGCTCCACGACATTGTCTTTGAGCTTTACCCCGAGCAGCACTGTGTCAAGGCAAACGAGATGCTCCACGAGCTGGATATTGACGAGGACATGATTCACGCCGTCATCAGTCACGGCTACGGCATCTGCATCGATGTTGAGCCCACAAAGTTCATGGAGAAGGTTCTCTTTGCAACGGACGAGCTTACCGGTCTTATCGGTGCCGCGGCACTCATGCGCCCCACGGGAATTTCCGACATGGAGCTCAAGTCCCTCAAGAAAAAGTTCAAGGACAAGAAATTTGCCGCCGGCTGCTCCCGCGATGTAATCATCAAGGGCGCCGAGATGCTCGGCTGGGAGCTCGATGAGCTTCTTCAGAGAACGCTTGACGCAATGAAAGTTGATGCTTAAGCTTTTTATTGCCGACGTAAGCACTCTCGATGTGGATTCTCGCATTAACGAAGTGTCCGAATATCGCCGTGAAAAGATTGAAAAGCTTTCGAGCCTTGATGCCAAACGGTGTTCGCTGGGCGTGGAGCTTCTTCTGAATATTGCCGTTCCCGGGCACCCCCCATACCGCATTGCGGAGAGCGGGAAGCCCTGCTTTGACGGCGATTACCCCGAATTTTCCCTCTCCCACAGCGGGAAATACGCGCTCTGCGCCGTATCCGACAGCGCTGTCGGCGCGGATGTTGAGGCCCCGAGGGCAAATTCCTTAAAGCTTGCAAAGCGATTTTTCACGGGCTCGGAATACGAGGCTGTGAGCTGCGCGGAAAATCCCGACGATGAATTCTGCCGCATATGGGTCATAAAGGAAAGCTATATAAAAGCTACGGGGCAAGGTTTTGCCTGCCCTTTGAATTCATTTGAAGCAAACGATGAAATCGGCGAATACCGCACATGGCACAGCGTGCTTGACGGTTATCACATAGCGGTCTGCACCAAAGCTGACACAAGCGAAATTGAATTGAAAATCTGCACATTATAAGAAAAGAACCACTTAAGTGGTTCTTTTTTTATATGCTTTCCAGAAGTGCCGGAATTTCGGAAAGCTCATGTATTTCATAATCTGCGGGTATCTCGGGATTCTGCGGTGCCCTGTGCGGGTTAAACCAGCAGGTTTTGATTCCTGCGTTTATGCCGCCCTGAATATCCGAGGTCAGGCTGTCGCCGATTACGATGCTCTTATCCTTCTCAAACCCCGGGATTTTCGCAAAACAGGCATCAAAAAATGCCTTTGAGGGTTTATCAAAGCCCACAAGCTCGGAAATGAAAATATCCTTAAAGTACTTTGCCATACCCGATATTTTTATTCTTCCGTTCTGGACATAGGCAGTTCCGTTTGAGGTTATATACAGCTCATATTTTCCGCAGAGAGCCTGCAGAAGCTCCTCCGCGCCGTCAAGAAAATATGCGCCATGGCTGAGGTTTTCCTCGTACAGGCTCTGCGTCTTTTGGCTTGAAATATCAAGCCCTATCTGCGAATAGAAAATGTCAAAGCGGCGTGTCAGAAGCTCTGCCCTCGTAATCTCGCCTTTCTCAAGCAACTTCCACTGGCTCAGATTAATCCCGCTGTAAAGCTGAATCAGCTCGTCCGTAGGCTCAACGCCAAGCTCTATGAATGTCTGCCTGATTGCCAGTGCCTCGGCTTTATGAAAATCAAGCAGAGTATCATCAATATCTAAAAATACGGTTTTTATCATTACTCAAATCTCCGGCACATAAATATTGAACAGCCCATTGGATCATCGTTATAGGGCTCGCATATGGTAAAGCCCAGCTTATCGTAAAGATGCTTAGCCGCATCAAGACCCGGTAGCGTATCGAGATAGACGGCTTCATAGCCGATTCCCTTTGCATCCTCAAGGATTTTTTCTGCAAGAATTTGGGCATAGCCTCTTCCGCGGTATTCGGGGCGGACATAGGGTCTTTTAAGCTCTCCTGAGTTTTCCCCGTCATGGCGCTTCATGGCAACGCAGCCAACCGCCTTGCCATCAAGTCGGGCAATATACAGTCTGCCGTCGGGCTCGCCGTATTTAGAGCGCAGATCCGCGATTTCAGCATCGTAATTCTGTATCTGAAGATATCCGGCAAAACCGGGATTGCTCTCGATGAGCATATTCGTATACTCGGTAAAAAGCGCCAGCATATCCTCCCTTTCATCATATCCGGGGCTCAACGTCAGTTCCTGCATTTTCACATCTCCTCTGTATTGATACCAGAATTATAAAGTAATAAGAATTGCAATGCAAGTGGGATGTTCATTAATTGCCGTCAATAAAGCATACAATAAAACGCTTTTGATGCAAATTTAATAAAGGAGAGAATAGTATGGAAACTAAACGTGAAGGGTTTGGCTCCAACTTCGGTTTTATCATGGCCGCTGTCGGCTCGGCTGTCGGTCTTGGCAACATCTGGGGCTTTCCTTACAAGATGGGCAGATGCGGCGGCTTCGCATTCCTGCTTATCTATCTGGCTCTCGCGCTCTTCGTAGGGCTTGCAGTCATGGTCGGCGAGCTTGCAATCGGGCGCAAGACCGGTAAGAGCCCAATTGCTGCGTACCGCGCAATGAGCAAAAAATTTACCTGGATGGGCTACATAGCGGTTATAGTGCCATTCGTGGTGCTCTGCTTTTACTTTGTCCTCGGCGGCATGGTAATGCGCTACGCAGTCGGTTATCTGCTCGCCCTGTTCGGTGTCAACACATGGGGCGGCGATATTGCCGGCTTCTTCGGAAACTTCATATGCAACGGCGGCAGCATGGTCATCTGGACAGCAATATTCATCGCGCTTAACGCAATCATCGTCGCGGGCGGTGTCGGCGGCGGAATTGAAAAATTCTGCAATATCGGTATGCCCTGTCTTTTCGTTATCCTCATCGTCGTTATCATTTATGTTGCATGTCAGCCCGGCTCGCTGGACGGCTACAAGTTCATGTTCGGCTGGAACATCGAGCCGCTGAAAGAAAACTTCCTCGAGGTCATGAAGACCGCCGCAGGTCAGATGTTCTTCTCTCTGTCTCTGGGCATGGGCGCAATGATAACCTACGGATCTTACCTTTCCAAGTCCGAAAAAATACAGAAAAACGCCGTTATCATAGTCGTCATGGATACTCTTGTTGCCGTTATGGCGGGCATGATCGTTCTCCCCGGCTGCGCGGCATTCGGCGTTGACTACGGCGCAGGTCCCGGCCTGCTCTTTGCATCCATGCAGGTGGTATTTGACCGCATGGGCGGTGCCATCGGAAACCTTATGGGCTTCCTGTTCTACTTCCTCGTATTCATCGCGGCTATATCCTCCTCCATGTCCCTGCTGGAGGCCATTACAGCGGCGCGAGTCGACGCAAACACCGAGAGCGGCAAAGCTCCCGCTCGAAAGAAAACCGCTGTTATCTTCGCAATCATCATCTTCCTGTTCTGCCTCCCCACCGCCCTTGACGGTCTGGGCTCCGGCATTGCTGGCGGTGCGTCCCTTGCGAATCCCCCAGAAGTATTCGGCGGCGAGGTTCAGGGCTGGAACGACTGCTGGCTCGATTTCTATGACCTTATCTCCGAGGGTATTCTGATGCCTGTGGGCGCAATGGTCATGGCATTTGCCATCGGCTGGCTTTGGAAGATTGACACGGTTATCGAAGAGGCAGAGCAATGCGGCAACCGTTTTCATGGCAAGGACTTCTTCAATATATGCTACAAGTTCATTACCCCCATCGGTATGCTGTTCGTTCTTTACGCGCAGATTACCGGCTTCTTCGGTCTGTAACTCCAATCTTCAGCAAAAAAGAGGTTCAGTCATACGACTGAACCTCTTTTTAATCATTTTAGGTTTAATCCATATCCTCAAAGGCTTCAAGACCCTGCTTTGCTTCGGGCTTGTTGTCGCCATGCTTTACAAACAGCATGGTTACAAAGCTCAGTGCAACGAATATCGCCGCATAGGGGAACAGAAGCTTATAGCTTATATGGCCCATAAGGAAGCCTGCGAAAATAGGTGTTATTACCTGCGCTGCCATGGAGAAGGTGTAATAGTATCCCGTGAACTTGCCCACGTCCGAGCCCTTGCACATCTCTACAACCATGGGAAGGGAGTTTACGTTTATTGCCGCCCATGCAAGGCCGGTCAGCGCAAACGCCAGATACATAACAAGGTTTATGCTCTGCATGGTGGTGGTAAGCACAAAGCCGAGAGTAAAGCAGATTGCCAGAAGCACAACGCCGCCCATTATGGTCTTTTTGCGGCCGATTCGGGATGCCAGCGCGCCAATGGGGATATAGCTGACTATTGCTCCGCCCGTTGCTATAAGCAGGCAGGTTGATGCGCCGCCAAGCTTCTGACCCATGACCTCGCTTATGTAGGTCGTAAACCATGTCTCAACTGCATTGTAGCCTATAAACCACAGTGAAATGGAGCACAGCAGGAATATAAGGCTCTTCTTTACCGCCTTGGGAAGCTCCTCGTTGCCGCTTCCGTCATCCTCTGCCAGATTCCACTCGGGATGCTGCTTTTCAAGCTCATGCTGCTCCTCAACGAGCTTGGGCTCTTTTACGGTAAGAAACAGTATTCCTATCGAAACGAACATTATTGCCGCAACCACAATGAACAGAGGCTGATAGTTAACATGTTCCATTGCCGCAACCTTGCTGTTGGGGTACATGACCGCCGCAACGCCGAGGTAAATGATGCCGCCTATTGCGCCCATGAGGTTTATGATTGCATTGCCCTTGCTGCGCAGAGGCTTGGGGGTTATATCGGGCATAAGCGCAACCGCAGGAGAGCGGTAAGTTCCCATTGCCACAAGCAGCAGGCCCAGAACAATTATAAAGGAAACGGTCTTAAAGCCAGTAGGTGCCGCAGCATAACTGTTATCAATAATGGGCAGTATATTCATCAGAATTATTGCAATTCCCGTTCCGAAAAGGATAAACGGCATTCTGCGTCCCATTTTTGATTTGCATTTATCCGATATTGCGCCGAACATCGGCAGCAGGAACAGAGCCAGAATGTTGTCGGCCGCCATTACCGCACCCGAATAGGTCTCGTCAAGGTGGAAGGTTTCGGTCAGTATCAGAGGGATAACGCTGTTATACATCTGCCAGAATGCACAGATTGACAGAAAAGCGAAGCCCGTCAGAATGGTGCGCTTGTTATCAAGTTTCATTACTTTCTCCTTCGGTTTCACATGAAAGTTTACTTATATTTTACATTATGGCACATATTTTTTCAACAGATTTGTTGTATAATATAACCAAGTTTAATTTGACCGACTGTACATAAAGGTGTACAATATATTCAACAAACACGGAGGTGTCGGCAATGAGCAAAATATCAAAAATAGCACTTCCCGCCCTGGCGGCTTCAGGTCTTGCTATGAGCAGTCTGGTGTTTCTTATCGCGCCCGGCAACATATATAAATCTCAGCGCAAGCTGTTCAAGGGAAAGAACTTTGCCCACCGCGGACTGCACAAGCGCAGCAAGGTAATTCCCGAAAACTCCCTCGCCGCATTCGAAGCTGCCGCATCCTACGGCTACGGCATAGAGCTTGATGTTCAGCTTTCAAAGGACGGGCAGATCGTTGTTTTCCATGATGATACTCTCAACCGTGTCTGCGGTGTCGATGCCCGAGTTGATGAAAAGACCTACGACGAGCTTAAAACCATGAGCCTTTGCGGAACCGACCAGACCATTCCTCTGTTCACCGATGTTCTGAAATGCATTCGCGGCAGGTCCTGCCTTATTGTTGAGCTCAAAAACGGCAAACGCAACAGCGAGCTTTGCGAAAAGACATATGAAATCCTTAAAAAATACAGCGGAGATTTCTGCATCGAAAGCTTCAATCCCTTTATCGTCCGCTGGTTTAAGCGCAACGCTCCTGAAATAGTCCGCGGTCAGCTTGCCTGCCCCCCTGCCGATTACGGCGATGAGGTAAAGCCCCTTACCGCATTCCTGCTTGGCAACACGCTTCTCAATTTCCTCGGCAGACCCCAGTTCATTGCATATAAGATCGAGCCCAAGCCCTTCACCGTCCGCCTTTCTGAGGCGCTGGGCGCAATGAAGTTCTGCTGGACCAGTCACGAATGGGTCAATGAAAAAGAAAACGACGCCGTTATCTTTGAGTTCTACAAACCCAAGCTTACATTCAAGCACAAAAAACAGCTCATTTAAATTTTTTCCAAAACTGTATTGACATTCCTTCTTGCTGATGATATCATTTTGATATCAAATTAATGCAAGGAGGAATTTCTCATGCAGGAAAAGATACTTAACAACAAGAAAAACGGAATGATGTTCCTCATTCTGTTCTCCCTTCTCTATCTCGGAGCCGTTGCGCTTATCATTTACGGGGCAGCAAACATGAAAAACATACCCATAGCAATCGGCATTATCTGGGTATGTGTCGGCTGGATATTCTTCCTCGGCCTCAGAGTTCTGAAGCCTCAGGAAGCGCTTGTACTTACCCTGTTCGGCAAATATGTTGGCACTCTCAAGGACGCAGGCTTTTACTTTGTAAATCCTTTCTGCGGCGCAGTAAACCCCGCTGCAAAGACCAAGCTGAGCCAGAGCGGTGACGTTGACAGCGCAAACAGCGGCAAGCTTCTTTCCGTTGCACCCAGCAGCGCAGCAAACGCAAATGTTGAAACCACAAGCAAGAAGATTTCCCTCAAGGTCATGACTCTGAGCAACGCGCGTCAGAAGATCAAT
>JAZLGD010000150.1:0-7033 GCA_045616105.1 Oscillospiraceae bacterium
GACGGGAAAAGCAAACTACAAGCGACGGACAGATGTCGCTGTTTTAAAGGAGATACATATACTAATTCTTGATTGATGAAACTATACCTTTTTGATAACACTTCAAAACATCAAATGCGCATTCTGTTTCGCTACCAATAAGGCCGCAAGCTGCATTCGGGCAGATAAAGCGCCGGGCATCTTCATTTGCCCTCCGAAGGTCACAATCAATGCGAAGAACAAACTCTCCCAATAAACGATGTCTAACCCCATTGAGTCGGCTTTAGGAATATACGCTTGACGGATTGCAAAACATAAACTATAATGAAACGAATTTCAGTGAAATAAATTTCACTATTTAGGGAGGCACCTATGGACAGATTTATCGGGCGGACTAATGAGCTGGCGCTGCTGCGCGAGCTTTTGGCAAAGCCGTCTGCCAGTGCCATGATTTACGGAAAAAGAAAGGTCGGAAAAACGACTCTGATCACACAGGCCTTAAAAGACAGCACAGATCCCGTTGTCTACTATGAATGTCTGAAATCCACGGTCGAGGACAATGTTGCCGGATTTGTGTCCGAGCTGGTCAGACAGCAGATCCTGCCTGTAAATCTGAACTTCAGCTCGTTTGTAGATGCCTTCGCCTATCTTAACGCGCTGGGTACGACTATGAACATCGTCATTGACGAATATCCGTACTTGAAGGAAATGGCGGAACCGGCATTTGTGGATTCTCAGTTCCAAAAGATCATAGATACGCACATCTCCCATATCCGGCTTTTCCTTTCCGGCTCTCATATCGGTATGATGAAGGATATGCTGGCGGAGAAAAATGCTCTGTACGGCAGGTTTACACTGACGCTTAAGCTGTCGGAATTGAATTACAGGGAGGCTGCGGACTTCTATCCGGACAAATCTGTCTATGACAAGGTCGCTTTTTATTCGGTATTCGGAGGCTCGCCATATGTCAACGGTTTCCTCCGGGAGGACGCAGATTTGAGGAGCAATGTCATAGACACGATCCTTAATCCCAACAGCCCTGTTTTCACTTACGCAGAGCATCTGCTGATCTCGGATTATACAAGAGCAGTCAACGCTGAGCGCATTCTGTACGCTGTTGCCAACGGCAGAAAAAGATACGGGGAGATTGAATCGCTTCTGAATATGCGATCCAATGGCTTGCTCTCCAAGCAGCTGGCATCCCTGTTGGAGATGGAAATCCTTTCGAAGTATTATCCAATCAACCGGGAAAACGACAAAAAGAAAGTCGCCTATGAGCTTTGCGACAATCTGCTGCGGTTTTATTATGCTTTTGTGTACAAGAATAAAAGCGCTCTGGCCGTGCTGGGAGCGGAAGCCTTTTATGATGAGTATATCGAAAAACCGATTATCACGTTTATCTCTCACCGGTTTGAAGAACTGTGCCGTAGCTACTTTTCGTTATGCGTGAGAGCGGGTAAGCTGCACGGCATCACCAACATCGGCACCTTTTATTACGATGACAGCACGACACGCACGAACGGAGAGTTTGATGTCGTACTGGAACGCAGGGATTCCTATGATGTGTATGAGGTCAAGTATTATGCATCGCCCTTGTCTGTCAATGAAATGGATCGTGAGGTGCGTCAGATTCGAGGAATCAAAGGACTGCCGCTCGGAGATATAGGCTTTGTATCCGTCTCCGGTTTCGAGAGCGGCGATGTGCCGTATGTGTTGGTTGACGGGGAGGAGCTCTTTAGCTGAAGCGGCGTTTATCGGTCACCCAGCTCTCGGTGTATCTTCGTATGACACGACTGGCACAGGGACATGAGGTTATGGTCATCGTTACACAGCAAGTCCTCCTGTGATTCCTGTGATTAAAAATTTTGATTGACAATATAGGATATATCTCATATAATACGGATGGGATAAATCCTATATTTGGGGTAATACTATGCAAGAGTTTGAAGTAGTCTTTTACGAAAAAGAGGACGGAAGCGAGCCGGTCAAGGAGTTTTTGCTTAGTCTGGACAGGAAAATGCGAGCCAAGATGCTCCGAACCATTTCTTTGCTCCAGGATAACGGCCCTGCTTTTGCGGGAACCGTACTCAAAGGCTTTGGATGACGGTGTGTTTGAGCTTCGGGCGAAGGTGGGGAGCGATATAAGCCGTGTGCTGTATTTCTTCTTCGTGGGGCAGCGCATCGTTTTGACAAACGGATTTATCAAGAAGACTATGAAAACACCACCCAACGAAATAGAACGCGCCAAGCGTTATCGGGCAGATTATTTGAGCCGAAAGGAGAATCGGACATGACCAAGTTTAATGACTTCCTGAACGAGCAATTAAAAGACTCTGAAATTCGCTCGGAGTATGAGGCTTTGGAGCCGGAGTTTGCCATCGTGCAGGCCATCATTGATGCGCGTGTCAGCGTGGGCCTTACGCAGAAGCAGTTATCGGAACGCACGGGGATCGCCCAGTCCGACATCAGCAAGCTGGAAAGCGGCAACGCCAATCCCTCGCTCCGCACCTTGCAGCGTCTTGCCAGCGGTATGGGTATGAAAATGAAGCTGGAGTTTGTTCCGGCCAACAACTGAACATCTCTTATGACACAGAGGCGGGCTGTTGCGGCTTGCCTCTGTTGCTATGTTGTTGGGAGAGCGGCTTTCAGCATACTGTAATCAGATAAGATGAGGTACAATAAGTTGCGCATATTAAAAAATAAAGAGACACGGTATGCAGACTCTGTTAGAATGAAGTTTCCACACAAACATTCGAAAGGAGAAAGCAAACCATGTCTAAGAAAAATGTATAACTGGACATGCATAGATGCATTGACATTGGGTCGGTTGACCGATATAATGGGATGTTGAAAACTCATAGGAGGTGTATTCCCCGTGAACCTCAAAACACTATTGAATGAAAAGAATATATCCATGTACCGGTTGGCGCAGCTAAGCGGCGTTCCCAAAACTACTGTGATAGATATTTGCTCCGGAAAAAGCTCGATTGAAGGATGCAATGCCGGGACGGTTCTTCAGCTTGCAAAAGCTCTTGGATGCAGTATGGAGGATCTGATGAAAATAGATTCAGCCAATTACGACAGGCAGACAGGCCTCCCCAAAGATACGTCCTATCTGGAAAAAGGACTTCCGCCTTACTTGGAGAAATCCCTTTGCGCCATGCGGAAAAGTTGGGAAATTGAAGATAGCGGCGGGACGGATATTCATTGGGATGTTTATTGGTGCGAATTGAACGCCGACATCAACTGCGCCGAAAATGAACGGAGTATATCCAAAGAACAGGCGGGATATCTTCGCCGCACATATTTACGCATGGAGAATGAACTATGATACGATAACTGATATCACACAATCGCCTGCAGACGGCTCACAGGAATCGATCCTGTGGTGCCCCAAAATCGTTTTTACAGCTGTATCATAGGAAAAACACAGCACCGGACGAAGAAAAAACTTCCTCCGGTGCTGATTTGTTATGGCTTGGCGCGGTCACATCGAACGGTGATGCGGGAGCGTCGAAAGCGTCAACGGCTTGTTGTTCGGGTCATTTTCGTGGGTATTTGACTGCGGTTCATTTGGTGCAATTGAGGTTAATTGCACTGTTCAAATGCGGTTCAATTCAATTGAACAGTTCAAATGACAGTTCAAATGAAAGGTTCAAATGAAGTTCAAATGAAAATGAAAAATGGTTCAAATGGTTCAAATGAAAATGTCAGCATTTGAATAAAGTTGCCGGTTTTTGCAAAAAGTCGCTTGGAAAAGTTGATGGTTTTATTAAAAACTCGCTTGAAAAAGTTTCCCTTTAGTAATATACTACCGTTAGATCTTATTACGGGGTGATACTATGCTGAAGCGAAAAATGGAACAACAGCTTTTCGATTGGAAGAACACGCCGGGACACAAGCCACTGATCATCAAAGGCTGCCGACAGTGCGGCAAGACTTTTTCCGTGCGTGCTTTTGCGGAAAAGAACTATGCACACGTTGTTTATCTTAATTTCTACTCAAATCCGGATTATGCATCTATTTTCTCCGGCTCCCTTGAGGTCGATTATCTGATCATGATGATGTCGGCTCTGCTCGGGTCGGACGCAAGCTTTGAGGCGGGTAAAACCATTATCATTCTGGATGAGATACAGGAATGCCCGGACGCAAGAACTGCGCTCAAGTTTTTCCAGCTTGACGGGCGTTTTGACGTCATCGGCACCGGCTCTCTGCTCGGCGTGAAGGGCTGCGGTCGGGAGCCAAAGTCCATCCCCGTCGGGTACGAAACGGTGATCGATATGTACCCGCTGGACTTTGAAGAATTTCTCTGGGCAAACGGCATCACACCCGAGGTCATAAACAAGCTGAAATATCATCTGTCTCTGAAAACGCCTGTACCTGAGGCGCTGCATAAGCGTATGCGGGAGCTGATGCTGCAATATACCGTCGTAGGCGGTATGCCCGATGCCGTGCAGACCTTTGTGGACACAAAACAGATGGATCGTGTTCTGCAGATACAGCGGGACATTGTGCGTTCCTACGAGGACGACATGGTCAAGTATGCTGATAGAAAAGATAAAGCGAATATCCGGCAGTGTTTTCAGTCCATTCCGAAGCAGCTTAGCAAAGAAAACAAAAAGTTCCAATACTCTGTCGTCAAAAAAGGTGCAACTGCGTCAAAGTTTGCAGGCAGTCTCCAGTGGATCGAGGATGCGGGCATCATTGCACGCTGCTATAACATGAAACTGCCCGAGCTGCCTTTGGATGGCAATGCTATTGATGACGTGTTCAAAGTATATATGTGTGACACCGGGCTTTTTGTCAGTATGCTCGAGGATGGGACGCAATATGACATCCTTCAAGGCAACTTGTTCGGCTACAAGGGTGCGATCTTTGAAAACCTTGTGGCAGATTTTTTCATCAAAATGAAGCGCAGGCTTTATTACTATCATAAAGATTCCGGCCTTGAGATCGATTTTGTCATGCGGTGGTGCGGTAGCTGCGTTTTGGTCGAATCAAAGGCTTCCACCGGCAATGTCAAAAGTGCAAAAACAATTCTGGCACATCCGGAAAAATATCACGTTGACCTGGCAATCAAGCTCGGTGATTACAATGTCGGAATGGAAGGGAAAATACTGACCTTGCCGATGTATATGAGCTTTTTGCTTACGGAGAAATGATTATTTTTACATTACATTCAATCTGTGCGAAGGACACTGGGAGGACAAAACATGACAGAATTAGAAATCATGCAGCATGCAAAGGAGCATCTGAATATGCAGGGAACAACAGAAAGATAGAGAGCTTGTTATTTCAGCGCCGATTTTGGCACGTTCGCGGATCATGGCCGTTCTTAATAAGCTGCTCGCTGGTGTCAAGCTCCGAATCATCACTCGCAGCGTGGAAACTTATGTTATTGAACAGCAGACGCGGATTCTATCTACACTCAAACTATTGGAGGACGCCTGCGCTGAAATCATTAAGCTCTCAAAACTCACGCAGCGATATGCAGTCATTGACGGCACTATCGTTTGGTACGGTGATGTGAACTTCCTGTTCTCTGCCAAGCCGGAGGACACAGCAATTCGTCTGGAAAGTCCGGAGCTGGCCGGGGAATTACTGGACATGGAGAATGCACAGGAATGAGTAGTGCTTGTGTTTGTGAATATCTACATTATGCAGGTAAATCTACGTTGCTACAAATCGGAGGTCATTTCATATTGTGTAAATAGCATACGAGTATGCACTCGCAATATTTATTTATGGCTTTTAATAGTTAGACTTACGAACGACAGCCGGGTATTTGCGTACCCGGCTGCTATCAACCAAAAAAACTTCGCGCACACAAGCATTATAAATGTGTGTATTTTTTATTGATTTTTTTAGGAATTTGAGTATAATAAAATTGGACACAACAAATTATCTTGTGTGTTTGATATTTTGTAAAGCAGGTATGCTGATGGATATTCAAAATCAAGTTAAAAATATTATCATCCAGCAAGGCGGAATTGCCAAATCTTCCGATTTTGTTGCTGCCGGCATTTCCGCTGTTCAAGTGGTTTCTTTGTGCAATGAAGGTTTTCTCGAACGTGTTCGTCACGGATATTACAGCCTTATCGACCTCAATACCGTTTCGGAAGAACATATGCTTGCCAAGCTTTTTCCCAAAGGAATTGTCTGTGTAGAGTCAGCGCTCTTTCATTACGGGTACAGCGATTTTGCTCCTCGCAAATGGTCAATCGCCATTCCCCGCTCCATGTCACGAACGAAGCTCGAAGATAACATTATTCCCTTGCAGACATATTATGTTCAGCAAGATATCTACGAGTTGGGAAAAACAAGCGATGCTTTTAACGAAGTAACGCTGCCTGTTTATGACCGTGAGCGAACGATCTGCGACTGCTTCAAATATCGCACAAGGCTTGATACCGAGACTTTTAACAAAGCGCTCAACGCATATGCGAACGATACAAACAAGAATCTGAAAAATCTGTCTTCCTATGCGAAGAAACTACATGTTTATAAAAAAGTAACCGAACTAATGGAGGTGCTGCTGAATGGCTGATATTGCCGCGTCCGTGCTCGCACGGCTCAAAAACAAAGCTGCGGAAAGCGGCAGAAGCTATCAGCTTTGCCTGCAGCTCTTCTGCCAGGAGGAGTTTCTGCGCCGACTGGAAAAATCCAAATATGCGGAAAACCTTGTCCTAAAAGGTGGGTTGTTTATCTACTCCCTCACGGACTTTGACAGCCGTGTTACCGTTGACATAGATTTTCTTCTCAGGAAGATACCGAACACGCCGGAACAGCTCAAAGCGATACTGGAGGAAATCATAGCAACAGAAACCGGCAACGATTTCATTACCTTTGAAATCAAGGGCGTGGCGCCCATTGCCGTGGCAAAGAAATACGCCGGTATCGGCGCTTCTCTTGTGGCGAGGATCAAAAACACGAGAACGCCGTTCAGCATCGACTTCGGCGTTGGTGATGTCATTGTACCGAAGCAGAAAAAGCGGAAGATCCCGACGCAGCTTGACGATTTTGCCGCCCCGACGGTCAACACCTATTCGCTGGA
>JAZLGD010000151.1:0-4526 GCA_045616105.1 Oscillospiraceae bacterium
GCCTCTTACTCCCGAAGCAATCGAGAAGGTTCTCGGCAACGGTCTCCTTTACAGCCCCGGCAAGGCATCCAACGCAGGCGGCGTTGCTACCTCCGGTCTCGAGATGAGCCAGAACTCCATCCGCATGAGCTGGAGCTTCGAAGAAGTTGACGAGAAGCTGCAGGGCATCATGAAGAACATCTTCAAGGCTTGCTACGACGCATCTGTCGAGTGCGGCCAGCCCGGCAACCTCATGCTCGGTGCAAACGTTGCAGGCTTCCTGAAGGTTGCTGAAGCAATGATGGCACAGGGCGTTGTCTGATTTAAAACCCTTAAATCAAAAATTAAAGAGAGTACCGAAAGGTACTCTCTTTTTTTATTTATTATCTTCTCAATAGCTTTCTGACAAATGTCTTGAGCTTAGACAGCTTAAGGACCGCCCCAAACATTTTATGCCTTATCAGGAACCAGAAAACTCTGTCATTCGGGGGCATCTGTTTAATATATTTGTTCCTTGCAAGCTTCGGGAATTTTCCATATACATATGCCCTGAACATGGGGAGATATTTGCTTTTGGGGTCTGTATATACGACCTCCCTTGCGGGATAGAAGAAGGCATTTTTCAAAGTCAGATATTCAAGCTCCGTATAATACTTACGGTAGATACCCTTCTTCTCAAAAAAGTCTATTACGTCGTCGGTTACAAAGGTTCTGTCTACATACTTTTTTTCAAAATCCGCATCGTGCATGATGGATTTCGGTCTGATGCGGTAGTAGTAAAGAATATCCGGGATATGGACAAATCTGTCCGTCAACGCCATAATCTTCGGAATTGTTCCCAAGTCCTCAAAATATCTGTCGACCGTGAAAGCAAATCCGTTTTCATCCCAGAAGCACTTTCTGTAAAGCTTATCCACGGGAGAACAGGAGCACACTATGATCTCCGGATTTGACTCTGCCGAAATCACTTCGTTATCCGGCAGCTTTACGCTTGTGCTTGAGGTGCTTACGGTTTTTCCCTCTTCGACTCTCGCAAAATGGAACAGCACGATATCCGCGCTATTTCTTTCTGCGACCTCAAGCGTGCGCTCAACGAGCTTTTCGTCAATCCAGTCATCGTTATCGACGAACAGCAGATATTCGCCCACAGCGGCTTCTGCGCCTATATTTCTCGCCTCTCCGGGGCCGGTTGAATCCTTTATTCTGTGGATGACCTTAACACGGCTGTCAAGTGCGGCATAGTCATCGCAGATTTTAGCCGAGCCGTCGCTTGAGCCGTCGTCAACAAGAATAATCTCAAGATTTTCATATGTCTGCCTGATTACCGAATCCAGACATTCCGCCAGGTACTCTTCCGAATTGTAAACGGGAACAACAACGCTGACTAACTTATCCATCACATTTTCCTCGATGCGGTTTCTTTCTTCATAAAGTACAGAAGATAACCCATAAACAGCCAGAACGTTATTGCGCCGTAGGTATTGATAAAGAACACTTCAGGCTGCAGAACCGCTGAGACAGCGACGATGAATACACAGCCGAAAAGGACCATAATCTTTGTTTCAATCGTCTTATTCTTTTTTGCTTTCAGATAACGGCAGCCCTGATAAATATACTCGGCAAAGAAAGCCGCCATTACAAGCGTTCCCGCAATTCCCGTGCATACGAAAATTGCAAGCCATCCGTTATGAGTTTCGTCATAGCCTTTTGTTACGAGGAAGTTATCGGGGTAGTTTGCTTTGAGATAAGACATAAGGTTTCTCGGAGAAAGGCCGAAGAGTCTGTGGTCAGCTGAGATTTTCAGGTAGTTACTCCATATCTCATATCTGTTGTTGCTGACATTATCCTCGGAAACATCGGGGCGATTCAGAGAAACATGCTCCTTTTCTTTTTCTTTATCGATTTCATTTTGTTCAACATCATTATCGGCAACTTCCTGAGTCTGGAGCAGTTCGCTGAACGAATCTCCGATTTCCACGATAAGGGGCAATGAATATTCCACAAGGACAATCATGCCTATGCTGAGCGCAACCGCCGCAACGCCGCCGATCAGAGCCTTTGCAAAGGGCTTTCTGTTTGCTCTTTCGAGTTCCTTGTTTCTTACCACAAGCACACCGAGCGCAAAGGCGAGCAGTACACCGCCGTACATTGCCGTTCTTGAGCCGGAAAGGACAACATAGATCAGCTGAACAACTATATTGGTGATGTAGTAAACTCTGATCGCTTTTTTATTGCAGTTCTTGAGCAGAAGCCAGCAGAACAGAACAACCATGATTGATGTAACTGCCGCAAAATTCGGGTCGGTGAACACGCCGAACAGTCTGGCTTCGACAAAGCCCTGACGTCTTGCAAAATCTTCAAAGGGAGAAACATAACCCACCTGTCCGAAAAACTGCAGCAGCGAAACTATCACTCCCGCAAACCAGATAGCGGAAGATATCTTCATCACTCGGGTCATTGTCCTGTTAACTTCATTTTCCTCTTTAATATTCACAATAGAGAAAAGAACGAAGAACTGGATTGCGCTCCATACAAGAGTCTTGATGTTGCTTGTTATGCCGTAGTTCATGTTCAGAACTGAAGATATGAGGCATACCACAAGGAAAAGCATAAGAATTATATTTTCCCTGCTTTTAAACACAAAAAATGTCATAAGGAAGTCTACGAGCAGTATTACAAGGCCCAGAATTGCCAGAACGCTGTAAATAATCGAATTGACTCCCAATGTAATGAAGTTCACAAGCGGCACTATTCTGGCCAGCAGCACATACGTTACGTAGACGAGTATATATATTTCCTTGACCTTTTTGAACGCTTCTTCGTATTTGGCTAAACTCTTCATTTCAGTCTCCGATTAGATTAATCCATTTTTTAATTATCTCTTCTTTAGAGAACTTAGCAATATTGCCGTACGCATTTTCCGAAAGCTGTCTTCGCAGACTTTCATCGGACATACATAACTCCAGCTTGTCTTGCAGAGTATCAATGTCATCCACAGGCACAAGATAGCCGTCCTCTCCGTCTCTGACAATATCGCGCGGACCTGTAAGGCAATCAAAGCTGATGCAGGGCACTCTTTTTGCCTTTGACTCAATCAGCACCATGGGCAGTCCCTCACAATAGGAGGTCAGAACAAAGAGTCCGTAATCCTTGTAGCGCTCATACATGTCGTTGACCTTGCCTTTTAAAACCACAAAGTCGCCAAGGCCGTTTTCGTCGATTTTATTCTGAAGCTGCTGAACATACTCAGGTGCTCCCCCGCCGTATATATGCCACTGCCAGTCGGGGAAGTTATCCTTGAGTCGCTTTGAAACCTCAATAATGTTCTCTATGCCTTTAACCGGCACTACCCGAACAACCGTCAGAAGCTGTTTTGATTTCGGATCATATTCGCTTGTATCCGAAAGCAGTTTATTATCAACCCAGTTATAAATATAAACAACCTTATCGGGGTTTAAATTGTATTTTTCAATATAAGCATCCCGATCCATTTTTGTAAGGACGACAAGCTTATCTGCAAATTTCGCCCCCAGATATCTGCAAAACCGCTGCACGGGGTCGTTGTCACTGTCGCTCAGGCAGTTAAGATGCTCGCATGTTATCGCCTGACATTTTGTTCCGTGGGTAGAAAACACAATAAAGGGATTAATGCTTACTCCTACTCCGAATACCATGTCAATTTCGTTTTCTTTCAGGTATTTATTAAGCAGCCTTCTGCCTTTTACGAGCGTATCACGAATTCTGCCGCTTCCCTTCATAAGCACATGATACTTTACATTTGCATCCAAGGGGTAAAAGGTTGTATCCTTCTCGCTGCAGATGCTGACAACATGCACTTCGTATATGTCTTTAAGCTCATTTGAAAGATTAGCGCATACTCTTGCGGCGCCGCTGGCGTCCTGCATATCAAATTTTACAAAACAGATTTTTTTCATTTTACGCAATAATACTTTCCTTTGTATTGCTTATAACCGTTTTCCAAATCCATAAAAGCGCACTCGTGGTGGGCTTTCTGCTTCTCCTGCGGCGGAAGCTTCATATAGTCGCCGAAGGCTGTTTTCAGATAATCGTCATAGCCGACGGGAATGGGCATTTCAGTATTCTCAAAAGGCATATACACGCTTTCCCTGAAAGCGCTCGCAGGATAGACCTTCTTCATGTAATGGGGGCCTGCGCACAGCTCCGTTATGTTTTCGCTCTCCGAAATCGGATAACGGGACATCTGCTTTTCGCAGAAGCGCCATATCTTATAGCGTATTCTCTTTGAGTGGAAAACACCAAGCAGTATTTTACAGCCGAGCTTCATTAAGCCGCCGTGCTTTTCGGGTATAACCTGAGTAACAAACAGCGAATACAGCATGGCAAAGGCAAGCTGAAGCTTTCTCTTTATGCCCTTCGGCGCACATCCGTCAAGGGGGAATATATCAAGGGGCAGGCCCTGAGAAATATCAAGCCCGCTCTGATAAGGCTTAATAAAGGTCGTGTTCTCGTCCTTGACGGTTATCATGCTGTTATGGTCGCAGAAATCCTTTGACGGTTTATTCAGG
>JAZLGD010000152.1:0-2537 GCA_045616105.1 Oscillospiraceae bacterium
GAAGGAGCTTCCTGTAAATGAAAAAATTTGCAGGTTGCAAAAAAAGAACACCTCGTAGTAGAATGTAGATACTGACGATGCGAAAGTTAGTATCACAAACTACAGGAAGGTGTTCCAATATGAATTATACACAAAATGAGAAGCTTTTGCAAGTAGGAGAGAAAAATTTAATAATCGGCATTGATGTCGGCAGCAAAAAGCACTATGCAAGAGCGTTTGACTGGCGAGGAATCGAGTACTCCAAGAAGGCATTTGTATTTTCAAATGACGTCGATGGATTTGCAGGCTTTCTGGAATGGATATCGGATATTCAGAAGAAAAACGGGAAGGAAACCGTGATTCCGGGCATGGAGCCTACAGGACACTATTGGTTCGATCTCGCACTATTTCTTCAGGATAACGGAATGAAGCCTGTACTCGTGAATCCGCTTCATGTGAAACGCAGCAAGGAACTCGATGATTATCTACCGAGCAAGAATGACATGAAGGATCCGAAAACGATTGCAAAGCTGATCATTGAAGGCAGATATGCCTTTCCATATCTGCCGGAAGGAATCTATGCTGAAATCAGAAACGCATCGAATATGCGCTTTCAGGTCGAAGCAGAACTTACCCGAAACAAGAACCGCATTCAGCGCTGGTTTGCCATCTACTTCCCGGAATACACAGAAGTGTACGGAAGTTTTGACGCAATCAGCAGCATGATGATTCTAAGGCAGGCGGCATTGCCGTGTGACATCATATCACTTGGTATTGAAAAGATCAATCAGATATGGCGTGAAGCAAAGCTGAGAGCAGTTGGCAAAAAGAGGGCACAGACCCTGGTAGAAGCTGCGAAGCGAAGCATCGGTCATACAGAAGGTCTCAATACGGCAAGAATGGAAATGTCGCTTCTGCTTGAAGACTATGACAGGCTGCAAAACCGCCTCAAACAGATAACAGAACTGCTTGAAAAGCTGGTCTGTCAGGTGCCATATGCAGAGAAGCTTCTGCAGATCAAGGGTATCGGCATGAAGACCGTGTCAGGATTTATCGCTGAGGTCGGAGATATCAGTCGGTTTACCGATGCAAAACAAATTCAGAAGCTTGCCGGACAGGCAATTATCGCTAACAGTTCAGGCAAGCACAACGGCAAGTCAAGGATCAGTAAACGAGGGCGAAAGCGACTCCGATATCTGCTGTTTGAAGCAGCCTTATCCCTGACAGCTACCAATCCGGAATTCAGAGAAATCCACAGGTATTACACAAGCAGGGAAACAAATCCGCTGAAGAAAATGCAATCACTGACAGCATTGTCAAACAAGCTGATACGAGTGTTCTACACGATTCTGAAGCATGGAACAGATTATGACCCAGCTAAATTGACAAGTGACATCAGGCGTCCTGAGAAAGTGGCAGCATAAACAGGTGTAAGTCCTGGCACGCTGAAGTTACAGGGAACGTCCACCGCAAGGTGCTGTAACAGAAGCAAAGCAAATATCCAATAAAAGGAAGAGCCAGCAGTCGGCAGGAATGATCACCATGAGGCATGACCTCGCGAAGGAGCTGCGCCGACGCCCGGTTATGGATAGGCAGGACGAAGGAAGTTGGGACTCTGTTATTCAGATGATCCCGTTGGACATAGGAGGTTCGCTGCCGTAACGGAATGGGTTTGCAACAAGGCCTTTTTGAAAAATAAACCCAAAGACGCTTGGTTTGTTATACCCTAAAACCGTTATTATCCACATTTGATGCAATGAAACATCCTTTACCATGCTCTTCCCTGACGTTCATTATTTTGAAAAACTGAGATATCGTTAGTATACGAGAGCAATCAAAAGATATTATGAGGAGGTGTGAGATATGCCCGATATGGAAAAAGTAAAAGCGCTGACTTCGTTGCTTGAAGAAAGAAGCGGTCTTGATGTGCGTGAAGCTGTTGCTCGCAGCATTCACTACCTCGATGGTTATGAGAGCTATCTCTATGAAAAAGAGATAGACTATCTGCTCGAAACTCTCGATATCGAGGAGGAGCCGCCGTTCTGATTCGGGAAATCGAACTTGCTTATTTTTGAGCTGGTTCACTTCATCAAAATCTCCATAGGCTATTACTCATTTTTGAGTAAAACTCGTGTGATGATTTTGAAAAAATGTAATGCGGATTTCTGAATAAATGCGCCCACATTTTCGGCTGCTCCGACAGCCGTTCTTCTCCCGTAAGGGATAGCCCCGCAGGGCGGAGTAGTTCTTGTGGCGGTCTGATGCTGCCGCAAGTACTACGGAGTTACAAGCGACGCTCACGTCCCCTTGTAATCGGCGCTCCGCGCCCCTCCGCCCGTCAGGGCTTTGCGTTAGCAATTCCGCCTCAGCAGTCATGAAAGGAGTTGATGCCTATGATTTTCAGATTGGATTTCGTAGAAAGAGAGAAGTAAATCCAATGAAAAAGAGAGGTCAATAAAATGAAAGAGAAACGTATTTCATTTGGACAGGGTAAGGGTTCAATTGCCCATAACAATAGGGAGTTCATGGCGGACAATGTTGATCCGCTCCGCACTCCG
>JAZLGD010000153.1:0-38429 GCA_045616105.1 Oscillospiraceae bacterium
GCCAGTTTGCCTACGAGGCACATACGGCGTGTGACGGCAACGGATTTGTTCTTGGCGTAGAAGTAACCGCAGGCAATATTCATGACAGCGTAGCCTGGGACTCAATATATACGAATATAACCGAGAAGTTCCCTGAAATACAATTCGTGACAATGGACGCAGGATACAAGACTCCCTGGATAGCAAAAAGGACACTAGACGACGGCAGAATTCCAATACTTCCTTACACCAGAAACCATTATAAAGCAGGGCAATACCATCTCAGAGACTATGAATACGACCCTTTAGCAGATGCTTTTATCTGTCCTCATGCAGGAGTTCTGCGGCATACGACCACCGACAAGGCTGGGAAGAGATTTTACAGAAGCAATCCTAAACATTGTAAAGGCTGTCCGTTCAGGTCCTGCTGCGGGGCAAATGAAAAAGGACAGAAAATACTAACCACTCATATATGGCAGGAGTATCTAGATCTCGTCGAACAGTTAAGGAAAACTGAACGAGGAAAAGAGATATATGCCATGCGCAAGGAAACGATCGAACGTGTCTTTGCGGATGCAAAAGAAAAACATGCGATGCGTTACACGCATCATCGAGGCTTGGCCCATGTAACAAATTGGGTGAAGCTTAAATATGCTGCCATGAATCTGAAAAAGCTGGCAAATTGGAGCTGGAATAGTTCCGACATTTTGCATCTTTTTGAGATTTTGCGCCTAAATATGCAAAGACCCCCTTCTTTTGCTTAACAAAAAACGGAGTTCTTTGACAATCTGAAACGCCCCTCCGCTTGGAGGGGCGTTTTTCATATTCTTATATCATCTGCTCGGGGTGGAATACCTCGTCAAATTTCTCCTCTGTCAGGAAGCCCAGCTCAACACAGGCCTGCTTAAGGGTAAGATTATCGGCAAAGGCTTTCTTTGCTGTCTTGGCCGCGTTTTCATAACCGATATGAGGGGAAAGCGCAGTTACAAGCATGAGAGAATCGTTAAGATTCTGCTGCATTTTTTCCTTGTTGGGGCGGATGCCGCTTACACAGTTTTTGTTGAAGGATTCCATCACATCGGCAAGCAGTCTGCCCGACTGGATGAAGTTATAGATGCAAACGGGCATAAACACATTAAGCTCAAAATTGCCCTGAGATGCAGCCATTCCGACTGCAACGTCGTTGCCCATGACCTGAACGGCAACCATGGTTACCGCCTCGCACTGGGTTGGGTTTACCTTACCGGGCATGATGGATGAGCCCGGTTCGTTCTCGGGGATGAATATCTCGCCCAGACCGTTACGCGGTCCGCAGGACAGCCAGCGGACATCGTTTGCAATCTTCATAAGGTCGGAAGCCAGAGCTTTCATCGCGCCGTGAGCAAAAACGAACTCGTCCTTGCTGGTAAGTGCGTGGAATTTATTCGGTGCGGTTGCAAAGGTTTTTCCCGTAAGCTCGGAAATCTTCTGTGCGGAAAGTGCGTCAAAGTCCTTGGGTGCGTTGAGTCCCGTACCGACAGCAGTACCGCCGAGAGCAAGCTCGCAGAGGGGCTTAACAGCGGTCTTTATAAGCTCGCGGTCGCGCTCAAGGCTTGCGCGCCAGCCTGAAATTTCCTGAGCAAAGCTGATGGGTGTTGCGTCCTGCAGGTGAGTTCTGCCGCACTTGATAACGCCCTCGTTCTCAGTCTCAAGACGGATGAAGGTTTCAATCAGTCCGTCGAGTGCGGGAAGAAGTCTATCGGAAATGAGCTCAACCGCAGCAATGTGCATTGCGGTGGGGAAAGTGTCATTACTGGACTGGGACATATTAACATCGTCATTGGGATGCAGAAGTGCCTTGCCCGCTTTCTCGTTTGCGCAGTGGGCAATTACCTCGTTGACATTCATATTCGACTGGGTGCCGCTGCCCGTCTGCCATACGACCAGAGGGAAATGCTCGGCAAGATTTCCTGCGATTATATCATCGCAGGCCGCTGCGATTGCAGCACATTTTTCATCGGTCATCTTTTCGGGACGCAGTATGTTATTTGCAAGGGCTGCGGCCTTTTTGAGTATGCCGAATGCGGAAATAATCTCCTCGGGCATGGTCTCGTGACCCACACCGATACGGAAATTATTGCGGCTGCGCTCGGTCTGGGCGCCCCAGTATTTATCCGCCTGTACTCTTACCTCACCCATGGAATCATGTTCTATGCGTTCTGCCATATTCTTATCCTCCGCTTAATTTTCTTTAATAGCTTTAATCAGCATAAAAACCCCGAAAACCGCGACAGCTATGCCAACGCCTCCGACTATGTACGGAACTTTTTCGCTGCCCTCAGCCTCTATAACCTCGGGATTGTTCACATCGTATTTTGCTTCGACCGTGTCGCCTATCTCCATGGAAGAGTCATAAGCGCCATACTCAACGCTTTTATATTTGACACCATCCACCTCATAGTCGACAAAAACGGTATATTCATACTGCTCATTTATATGGTCGTATTCCTCGTTTATCCGGACTATCGTTGCTTCAACATCCCTATATTCGGCATCATCTTTTCTGACAATTCCGATAACACTCAGTCCTGTTAAAATCAAGGCCATTAAGATTGTGGAAACCGCCATAAGAATCTTTCGTTTTCTCATCGTTAATCTCCATAAAATTTTTATGCGTATATTATATTACGCTCCGAAGCTTTTCACAAGATATAAAAAACATACAACATGAATTTCACAGACGCAATAGATTCAGGAGAAAGTCTTCACCGCGCTAAATCGTTTGTAATTTGTCAATTGAAAGCTTTGACAATACATATAGTTTAAAGTATAATGAAAACATATTTGCACACGCAAGATATTGGGGGAATAATGATGAAAACAACCAGCAAATCCGCGCTATGCCTCCTTCTTGCCGTTATCCTTGTATTTTCCTGCGCAGGAACTGCATTTGCAGATAACGGTTCATCCGTGAAGGTTGGCGTAGCCAAGGCCGATATTACAGGCCCTATCACAGACATAAGCACAGGCTACAACTCCTTAGGCGACCTCATGCAGGGTCTGCTTACGCGACTGTATGCCCGAGCCTTTGTTGTTGACGCAGGCACTCCGATGGTCTATGTATCAGCAGAGCTTGTACATATGACCGAGAGCATAAAGCCCGGCGTTCTCACTAAGCTCAAAAACGACGGCTATAACTGCTTCAGCGAAGAAAACGTCATGCTCACCGCAACCCACTGCCATTCGTCAACATCCAACACCTCATGGTTTGCTCTTTATGACCTTATAAACGGTGTTCCCGGCTATGACGACGAAAGCTACCGCATGATAGTAAAGGGCATCGCCGAGGCTATCGAAAAGGCATACGACTCCCGCGTAAAGGGTACGGTTTCCATGGTTTATGCAAACACCGGCATATCCGCATCCAACCGTTCCGCTGACGCATTTCTCACTAACCTGAATGTCGGCGACTACGGCTACACCGTAAACGCAGACGGCACATTCTCATACGAAACCGGACTTGCCGCCGCGAAGAACGCCTACAACCACGAAATGGCAGGCATCATCCTCACCGACAGCAAGGGCAATGATCTGGGCTTCCTCAACTTCTTCGGAAGCCACGGCACATCCAACGGTATTGACAACACCTACGTTGCATCTGACCACAAGGGCTATGCCGCACTCAAGGTCGAGGAAGAAATGGGTGACGGCTTCGTTGCCGCCTTTGCTCAGGCCGACAGCGGCGACACAAGCCCCAACGCAGTTAACTCTTCCGACTACCACTCCGCATTTCTGCGTCCCTGCGACGAAAACGCCGATCTTGACGTTATAGAAAACCAGATCGTCTACGGACAGCAGGAAGCAAATGCGGCAATGAGCCTTATTAAAAACGCAAATCGAGTTGTATTGAACGGCGATTTTGATTTTAACTACACCGCAGTTGACTTCTCCAAAATTGATGTTGATTTAAGCTATGTAGGTAAGTACTACATGCCTTATGACGACCTTTCCGCAGGTAAGGTTTCCACCAGCGAGCCCTGCATAGGCGCAGGCATCATCGCAGGCGACGAGGAGGGCGCTCCCGTTGATAATGCTCTTGAGGGCGCAACCAAGCACAACTTTGTATGGAACTCCGAAACTCAGAGCTACGACAGAATCGCCTGTGACTTCTCCATGATCGACCTCTACGGTCTTGAGAAGCTCTTCAAGCCCCTGTGGCCCTATGCAATGAAGCTGCTCCAGTCCGACGGTTATGACGAAGCGCAGATGGAAAAGGTTGTATGCCTTGCAGTCGGCAAGCTCATGCAGCCCGCCCAGCCGCTCCAGATCATGCGCATGGGCTCACTTGCAATCGTCGGCGTTCCCTTTGAACTCACCTACGAGCAGGCCAACAGAACAAGAGCCGTTCTCGAAAAGACTCTCGCCGCAGACGGCGTAAAAAAGGTTGTCATTGCAACTCACGCAAACTCTTACAGCCAGTACGTAACCACCCGTGAAGAGTATGCCGCTCAGCATTACGAAGGCGCGACCTGCCTCTTCGGCCCCTGGTCCGGTGCCGCACTTACTCAGGAGCTGGATAAGCTCGCAAAGGGAATTGTCTCCGGCACCAAGGCGGATAAGAGTGCTGCAATGATGCAGGCCACTCCCTTCACTCTGCTCTATACTCCCACAGCGATGGCCTCACCCATTGCTGACATTGGCCCCTACGGCAAGCTCACCTCCGACGTTTCCAAGAACGCATATACCTACGGCGAATGGGTCAACGCATCCTTCAGCGGCGTTAACCCGAGACACGTTACAATACTCAGTCTCGGCAACAACAAACTGACCGACGGCTACTCATACATGGAGGTTCAGAAAAAGGTCGGCAGCGACTGGAAAACCGTTCTCACCGACACTGACCCCTACACCACCTTCAAGTGCACAAAGGGGCTCACCGATACAAGCTATAACGTAACAGTAGGCTGGCTCCTGAAGGGCAGCAACTTCACCTCCGGCACTTACCGTCTTGTTTATAACGGCATTGCAAAAACAAACGATGTTACAAAGTCCTACAAGGCTTTCTCCGTTCCCAGCTCCGAGTTTAACGTATCGGTTGACAATCCCTTCGTCGATGTGAAAAGGGGCTCTGTTTACTATGATGCAATCATGTGGGCATACAATCACGAGCCCCAGATAACAACAGGCTTCGATGCAACACACTTCTGCCCCGATTACTGCTGCACCCGCGGTCAGGCAGTTACATTTATCTGGCGTGCCGCAGGCTGTCCCGAGCCCAAGGGCTCCTGCCCGTTTACTGATGTGGCAGGCTCCAGTCCCTTCCGCAAGGCAATTGCATGGGCAGCCGAAAACGGAATAACCACAGGCTATGACGAAACCCACTTCAAACCCACCGCACCTGTAAGCCGCGCACAGCTTGTAACCTTCCTCTGGCGTTATGAGGGCAAGCCCTCCACAAGCGGAAGCATCAATGGCTTCAAGGACGCATCCCAGATTGCCGAGCCTTTCCAGACCGCCGTTGCATGGGCAGTCGAAAAGGGCATCACCTTAGGCTATAAGGACGGCACATTCCGTCCCAACAATGTTTGCCAGCGCTGGGCAACCATGATGTTCCTTTACCGCGACTTCACATAAAAAGCAAAACAAAAAGCAGATGTGCATTAAGCACATCTGCTTTTTTCATATCTGTTTTATATATCCAGGGTTTCGCAAAGAGTGAGCACCGCGTTCTGAACGCAGTCATCGCAGGAGCAGAGCATAACACCCGTGTCGCGTCCCTTTAGTTCCTTGCATATTGACGCACCGCTCTTTTCTGTGAACAGTGTGTGCATTTCCTTTGCCGCGGCTGTAGTGCCTCTTCCCTGCATGATAAGTCCGGCACTGATTACTGCGCCGACAAGTGCTCCGCAGGTTCCTTCCATGCCGCCCATGCCGACAGCGAAGCCGGAGGCCAGCTTGTTCAGCGAATCGATATCCATATCGAGGACATCTGCAAACGCATTGATGACCGACTGACAGCAGTTATATCCGCCGTGCTTGTATATTAGCGCCTCGTGTGCGCGCTCTTCTTTTGTCATGGTTTTCTCCTTTTTCATGTTTTTGTCATTGTAGCATGAATTTTGTGAGGCATCAATACAATTTGAGGATAAATCCTCATTCGTATGTTTTTATAATCTGCTCAGCCGCCTCTCGCTTTGATATACGTCGGTCCTGAGCATTTTTCTCGATATAGTGCTGTGCCTGCTCCTCGGCCATTCCGAGGCATTCAATAAGGAGCCATTTCGCGTGGTTGACAATGCGGATTTCTTCAATCTTTTCCTTAACGGAAAGCTGTTTTTGCTCCATCATGCGCATTCTCTCGCGCATGGAACACATAGTTCGCAGAGTCTGTGTTACCATGTGGACATTCGTCGGCACGGCGATTGCCGCTGCGCCATACTCCATTACCTTCTCGTAAACTTCATAGAAGTGCTCATTCTTTACGAAAAGCAGAGCGGAGGCCGCGCTGTTTGAGCATATGTCGATTGCAAGCTTCGATCCGAACTCGTCGGGCAGCGGGGTATTTATTATTGCTATGTCAAACTCTCGTTCCGCTATTGCGCGGCGCGCTTCTCCTGAATTTCTCACCTTTTGAACAGGCCAATACTCGGATGACGGCAGCAGCGGAATTGTTGCATTATAGAATTTTTCAGATGATGACACCACGAGAACGCTGTATGTGCGTTCACGAAAAACCATGCCGTCTCCCTCCCTTCAGCCTTTTCTTTCGGCTTTAGCCGCAATAAGCCTTTATTATGCTCTCCGGCAGGCAGCCTGAGATAAAGTCACTTCCCATTGCAGCGACCTTAGCTTCCGCAAGGCTTTCGGGTAAATGCTCGTACTTGTCGAGTACCTCCTTGGGTGCGGTATAGAGATTAACGTCAGCAGGCTCAGGAAGAACCATATTTTCTTCAATGCCCTTAAGACCCGCATAAATAGCAAGGGCAAATGCCAGATAAGGATTTGCCATGGCATCGGCTGAGCGGAGCTCGGCACGGCGGTATTCTCCAATCGCCGCGGGGAATCGGATGAGCTGTGAGCGGTTCTCACATGACCAGCTGATATAGCCGGGCGCTTTGTTGCCTCCGAGTCGTTTATAGGATTCGTTGCAGGGGTTTAAAAACGCCGTCATGGCAGCCGTATTTGCGAGCATACCTGCCATTACCTGAGGCAGGTAGTCAGCTCCGTCCCTGTGCTTTACCGAAATGTTAATGTGCATACCGTTTCCGGGCTTTCCCTCAATGGGCTTCGGGGAAAAGTCTGCCCACAGTCCGTTGCGTTCGGCAACGGTTTCGACAATTGCGCGGAAGGTTACGGCATTGTCTGCCGCGGTAAGTGCATCAGCATGACGGAAGTCGATCTCGTTCTGTCCGGGGCCCTCTTCATGGTGGGAGCTTTCGGGGCAGATTCCCATTTTTTCAAGCGTCAGGCAGATTTCGCGGCGAATATTTTCGCCCTTGTCAACAGGCGCAATATCCATATATCCGGCTTTGTCATATGTAACATCCGTGGGCTCGCCGTTTTCATCGCGCTTGAATAAGTAGAATTCCATTTCGGAACCGAATCTGAAGCTCAGACCTTTTTCCGCAGCAAGCTTTACGGCCTTTTTGAGAATACCTCTTGTATCCGCTTCAAAAAGGCTGCCGTCGGGACGGTATATATCGCAGAACATTCGGACAACCTTGCCGTTTTCGGGCCTCCACGGCAAGCCGGTCAGGGTTGCGGGATCGGGGCGCAGCAGAAGGTCAGACTTCAGATCACCGCCGAAGCCGGTTATAGCCGAGGCATCAAACGCTATACCGTAATCAAAGGCGCGCTCAAGTTCATCGGGCATGATGGCAACATTCTTCTGAACTCCGAAGACATCGCAAAACGCAAGGCGAATGAATTTGACATCATCCTCCCTGATATACTGTATTACTTCCTGCGCTGAATACTTCATGTTCCGCATTCTCCTTTATATGCTAATTTGCAACATACATCTGCTTGTAAGGATTTTTGCTGTCCGGCGTCACAACTGTGAATACGGAGTTCAGGATTTCCTCCGCATCTCCTCCGAAAAGCTCGCTAAACTTTTCGATATATGCTTTGATTTCCTCTATCTCGCCGGCATCGGCTATATGGCGGCTTACCTGCTTCGGAAAAACTATATCCTTGCAGTCCGAACGCAGAAACACCTTGCCGCCGTGCATTCCCGTGCACGGGAAATTGCTTACTATTTTTTCGCTTTTCCCGTGAACATCAAGGACGATTATAATACCGCCCGCCTGATATTCTCCCAAAAAGCTTCCGGCACTGCCGCCGATTACCATAACAGGCTTCTTGTCCTTATACTCTTTCATATGTACACCGGCTCTGTAGCCTGCATCGCCGTTAACGTATATTTCGCCGCCTCGCATTGCGTAGCCCGCTGCATCACCGATACTTCCGTGCACGATGATAGTACCTGCATTCATCGTATCGCCTACTGCATCCTGCGCATTGCCGTCGACCTCTATGCAGGCCCCGTTCAAATATGCGCCGAGTGCATTTCCGGGAATGCCGCCTATGCTTATGTTACCTTCGCTTCTGCCGGCAGCAATAAATCTATGTCCGAGGCAGTTTTCAACTCTGTGGTCGCCGCTGCATTCATTGAGCTTCATATTAAGCTGAATGTAGCTTAGATCCTTTGCATCGATAATCATTTATATCACATCTCCGTTTCTCTTTCCACAAAAAATCGAAAGAATTTGCGTTTTTCATTCTCCTGCGTGGGATATTCCAAGGATTTCGAGTTCTTTTTCGTTCAGCCCTATGCCGCGGAGCATAAGTCTGTTTCCGCGAAGGGCTTCAATGGAGTTTATACCCATGCCGCCCATCAGCTCCTTTATCTCGTGGCGCCATGCGTTCATCAGGTTTACCAGTCTTCTGCTTCCCTCATCGGGGTCAAGTCTGCCGACCAGCTTCGGGTCCTGCGTTGCGATGCCCCAGCTGCACTTACCGCTCTGGCAGCTTCGACACAGATGGCAGCCCATGGCAAGCAGTGCAGCCGTTGCGATATAGCAGGCGTCGGCGCCGAGCGCAATCGCTTTCACGACATCGGCAGAGCTTCTGATGCTTCCGCCTGCAACCAGCGATACGCTGTCGCGGATTCCCTCCTCGCGGAGTCTCTGGTCAACTGCCGCAAGGGCAAGCTCGACCGGTATGCCGACATTATCCCTTATTCTCGTCGGTGCTGCGCCTGTGCCTCCTCTGAAGCCGTCGATTGCTATTATATCAGCACCGCTTCTTGCAATGCCGCCGGCGATTGCTGCAATGTTATGTACAGCTGCTACCTTTACTATAACGGGCTTTTTATAATTCGTTACTTCCTTCAGCGACATAACAAGCTGACGCAGGTCCTCAATGGAATAAATATCGTGGTGCGGTGCAGGAGAAATGGCATCCGAGCCTGCGGGTACCATTCTCGTGCGCGAAACATCGTCGCTTATTTTTGTACCGGGGAGATGGCCGCCTATACCGGGCTTTGCGCCCTGTCCCATTTTAATTTCGATTGCAGCACCGGCATCGAGGTATTCTCCGTGAACACCGAAACGACCGGATGCAACCTGAACGATTGTATTTTCGCCGTAGCAGTAGAAGTCCTCGTGCAGTCCGCCCTCGCCGGTGTTGTAGTAGATTCCCAGCTCCCGTGCTGCGCGGGCCATGCTCTCATGGGCGTTATAGCTTATTGAGCCGTAGCTCATTGCAGAAAACATTACCGGCATTGAAAGCTCCAGCTGAGGCGGCATTTTGCAAATCAGCCTGCCGTTTTCGTCTCGCTGCATTTTATCCGGCTTTTTACCCAGAAAGACTTTTGTTTCCATGGGCTCTCGGAGCGGATCAATAGGCGGGTTTGTTACCTGAGATGCGTTTATAAGAATGCGGTCCCAGTAAACGGGCATAGGCTTCGGGTTTCCCATTGAAGAGAGCAAAACACCGCCGCTTCCGGCCTGCTTATAGATTTCTTTTACCGTATCCTCACCCCAGTTTGCATTATCGCGCATATGGCTTCCGCTTTTTACGATTTTCAAAGCGTGTACGGGGCAAAAACACACGCAGCGCTGGCAGTTAACGCATTTTGTATCGTCAGCGATAACGGTGCCGGTTTTTTCGTCATATGAATGAACTCCGTGACTGCATTCGTTTATACACAGCTTGCACTGGATGCAGCTTGGTTTACGCTGAACTTCAAATTCAGGATATGAAAAATCAATTCCCATCAGTAAGTTCCCTCCTTCACTCGGACAATAACGGGACTGCCTCCGGCAGGCGCATAAATATTGCCTGCATCAGGATTCATTGCCCTTATTGCCGCCTCCTCGCTTGCGATATATACCATATCGTCTTTTTCTCCTACCACCATTGAACGGAGCTTCAATCTGTCGTTCAGGGCCATAAGTCCCCCTTCAAAGCCGAGAACTATTGAGAACGGACCCGTTATAAGAAGGCCCGGATAAGCCATTCGCAGGAATTTTAAACGCTCCGCCGTTTCAGGCTCACAGCGCTCGATTGTGCTCCAGAACGGAGCGGCAATTACAGAGGCAGTTTCTTCAAGCGTAAGCCCCTGACGGCGCATCAGATAGTCTATTGCGTAGGTAATAACCTCGGTATCTGTCTGAAGCGAGCATTTATATCCGAACATTTCAATATAGCGTCGGTTAGCATCATAGGACGATATCTCTCCGTTATGAACAATCGTCCAGTCAAGAAGCGAAAACGGATGGGCGCCTCCCCACCAGCCGGGAGTATTGGTAGGATATCTTCCGTGGGCCGTCCATGAATATGCTTCGTACTCATCCAGCCTGTAAAAGCGGCCTACATCCTCAGGATATCCGACGGCCTTAAACACGCCCATGTTCTTTCCGCTTGAGAACACATAAGCTCCGTTTATGGCGCTGTTTATATGCGTAACCGCACGCGCAACATATTCCCGTTCATCAAGCTGCATATGGTGCAGAACAGATCTGAGCGGAGTTACGAAATAACGCCATATAATAGGTACATCGGTTATTTCTGGAACAATCTGTATGGGCATTTCCTCCGCCTGAACGAGCTCGAATTTTTCTTTAATATATGCTTCGCATTCTCTGCGGCTTGTTTTATCATCGAAGAATATGTGCAGAGCAAACTCATCTTTGTGCTCGGGATATATTCCGTATGCCGCAAAGCCGCCGCCGAGACCGTTTGATCTTTCGTGCATGGGTATCATACTTTTAATAATATCCTCGCCGTTTGTCAGTCTTCCCTCTTTCGAGATCATGGCGGATATAGCGCAGCCGGACGGTATTCTTACTTCTCCTTCTTTGTACTTCAAAACTCTCATCTCCTAAAATGCAAAGATGGCGTCCGCCTAAAGGGCCGCAAAATGCCCTTGGCGAACGCCATCGTTCTTGCAGGAATGATAACTCATTTCTTGCAGCTTGTCAATCAATTTAGCGTGTTAAATTATTATTTTGCAATTTGGCTATTGACAAGGTGCAAATATTGGTGTATATTGTGCAGCATGAAAAGGGCGCTGATGCCTGAGATTTTCTCTCGGTCATCAGCGCCCTTTTTTATTATTTTTTCCGAAAGGGTGGCAGATAAAATGAAAGCAGTTCCCGAATATTTCGGCAGTTTGGTTTTTGACGACAGACAGATGAAGGCAAGACTCTCCAATGAGGTATACGACTCATTGAAGAAAACAATAGACGAAGGAAAGCGTCTCGATCCCTCGGTTGCGAATGCAGTCGCACTGGCAATGAAGGATTGGGCGGTCAGTCTGGGGGCTACTCATTTTACCCACTGGTTCCAGCCTCTTACCGGCATAACGGCTGAGAAGCACGACAGCTTTATCGCTCCCGCTCCCGACGGCGGAATCATCATGGAATTCTCCGGCAAGGAGCTTATTAAGGGCGAGCCCGACGCATCCAGCTTCCCCTCCGGCGGTCTGCGCGCCACCTTTGAGGCAAGAGGCTACACCGCATGGGACCCCACTTCCTATGCTTTTATAAAGGGCAATACACTTTGCATCCCCACGGCTTTCGCTTCCTACGGCGGCGAGGCACTTGATAAGAAGACTCCCCTTCTGCGTTCTATGGAGGCTCTTAACCGTCAGGCAATGAGAATCCTGAAGCTGTTCGGCACAGACGGCGTAAAATGCGTACGCACTTCCGTCGGTCCCGAGCAGGAATACTTCCTTGTTGACAAGGATATGTATCTCCAGCGTCCCGACCTTATTTACACCGGCCGCACTCTTTTCGGCGCAAAGCCTCCCAAGGGTCAGGAAATGAGCGACCACTACTTCGGTGTTATACGTCCCCGCGTTGAGGCTTACATGAAAGAGTTGAATGAGGAGCTTTGGAAGCTCGGCATACTCGCAAAGACCGAGCATAACGAGGTTGCACCTGCTCAGCATGAGCTTGCACCTATTTATACAACTACTAATATTGCAACCGACCACAACCAGCTCACAATGGAAATCATGCAGAAGCTGGCCGAAAAGCACGGTCTTGTATGCCTCCTGCACGAGAAGCCCTTCGCCGGCGTAAACGGCAGCGGCAAGCACAACAACTGGTCCATTGCAACCGACACAGGCATTAACCTGTTGTCCCCCGGCGATACGCCCCACGAAAACGCACAGTTCCTCATATTCCTGTGTGCCGTAATTCAGGCAGTTGATCAGTATCAGGCACTTCTCCGCTGCGCCGTTGCAACCGCAGGCAACGACCATCGACTTGGTGCAAACGAGGCTCCTCCCGCGGTTGTATCTATCTTCCTCGGAGACGAGCTGACCGCAATTCTTGATTCCATTGAAAACGACACCCCGTACAGCGCGGCCGAAAAAGCAACTATGAAGCTCGGCGTTCATGTTCTGCCCCGCTTCCAGAAGGACACCACAGACCGTAACCGTACTTCTCCCTTTGCTTTCACCGGCAACAAGTTCGAGTTCCGTATGCTCGGCTCCTCAAACTCCATATCCTGCGCAAACATAATGCTGAACGCAGCAGTTGCCGATGTTCTTGAGAAGTTTGCCGATGAGCTTGAAGCATCCACCGAAGACTTTGACACCGCACTGCACGCACTCATCAAAAAGAGCATCAGCCAGCATAAGCGCATTATATTCAACGGAAACGGCTATGACGACGCATGGATCAAGGAAGCAACCGAGGTTCGCGGTCTGAAGAATCTGCGCACCACCGCAGATGCAATGCCCGCTCTGCTGATTGACGAAAACAAGGATATGCTCCTTCGTCATCGCGTTTTCTCCGAATCTGAGCTCTATTCACGTTACGATATTATGCTCGACAACTACTGCAAGACTGTTGCGATCGAGGCAAACACCATGTCCGACATGGCAAAGAGGGATATTCTCCCCGCCATTGAGGCATACACCACTGAGCTTGCTGAAACCGTTTCCGCCAAGCAGAAGGTTCTTCCCGAGCTTGCATGCTCATACGAAAAGAGCCGCATCCGCAGGCTTTCACAGCTTGCAGATCAGCTTGACGAGGCCGTCAACGCTCTCGAGGATTCCCTTGTTCGCCTCGGCCTTGAATCCGACATAACCGCAAAGGCAAACATGATTCGCGATGAAATTCTCCCGAACATGAGCCTTGTCCGTTCTCCTGCCGACGAGGCAGAAACACTTACCTCCTCGAAGTATTGGCCCTTCCCGACCTATGGCAAGCTTCTCTTTGGTGTGTAAGCGAATCTGAAAAGACTGTATTTACTTGATAGATAATGGAGTTGATTGACAATGACTGTAGAGTTTTGGTTTTTGATAGGTGCTGCTTTGGTATTCTGGATGCAGGCAGGTTTCGCAATGGTCGAAACAGGTTTTACCCGCGCGAAGAACGCCGGCAATATTATAATGAAAAACCTTATGGACTTCTGCATAGGCACAGTAGTGTTCTCACTTCTCGGCTATACACTGATGATGGGCGAGGATGCGCTGGGCGGACTTATCGGTCTGCCGAATCTGGATATGTGGACTTCCTTCAAGGACTTCATAGCAAGTCCTGCTGACGGAAGCTTCACCAGCGCATCCACCTTTGTTTTCAACCTTATGTTCTGCGCAACCACGGCAACCATAGTTTCCGGTGCTATGGCAGAACGCACCAAGTTTTCCGCATACTGCATTTATTCTGCAGTTATTTCCCTTTTTGTTTATCCCATTGAAGCCCACTGGATCTGGGGCGGCGGCTGGCTGGCTCAGCTCGGCTTCCACGATTATGCAGGCTCCTGCGCTATCCATATGGTCGGCGGTATCGCCGCTCTTGTCGGCGCAATACGCCTCGGTCCCCGTATCGGAAAATACGTCCGCGATGAGTCCAGCAAGGTCATAAAGGTAAATGCAATTCCCGGCCACTCCATCACTTTGGGCGCTCTCGGCGTATTCATACTGTGGCTCGGTTGGTACGGCTTCAACGGTGCAGCTGCAACAAGTGCATCAGAGCTGTCATCCATCTTCATGACAACCACCATAGCTCCCGCTGTTGCAACATTCACCACCATGATTTACACATGGATCAAAAACGGCAAACCTGATGTTTCAATGTGCTTAAACGCATCCCTTGCAGGTCTTGTTGCAATAACCGCAGGCTGCGATGCTCTTGATGCTCTCGGTGCCAGCGTTGTCGGTATAGTCGCCGGCATACTCGTTGTCGTTGTTGTTGAATTTCTTGACCTCAAGCTGCATATTGATGACCCCGTCGGCGCCGTAGGCGTTCATTGCGCAAACGGTATTTGGGGCACTTTGGCCGTAGGTCTGCTTGCAAACCCCGACGCTCCCGCAGGTCTCTCCGGTCTTTTCTACACGGGTTCCGCTTCTCTTCTCGGTCTTCAGACAATCGGCTTTGCTGCTGTTGCAGTATATTCCCTCGTGGTCATGTTCTTTGTATTCATGCTGATTGATAAGCTCCACGGCCTGCGCACAACTGCCGAAGATGAGATTGCCGGTCTTGACTCCACAGAGCACGGTCTGCCCAGCTCTTACCCGGACTTTGCTCCGTCAGTCAAAAAGTATTCCTCCTATGCTCCCGAGGTCGGCATTTCCGCCGTCACCGGCGAAGTTCCCGCTGCAGAGGCAATTCCCGTCAAGGCTGTTCCTTCCTTCTCTGACGGAACGCAGCCTAAGTTCACGAAGGTTGAAATCATATGCAAGGAATCCAAGTTCGATACTCTTAAAAATGAGCTTTCAAAGCTTGGCATTACCGGCATGACTGTTGCCCATGTTTTGGGCTGCGGCGTACAGGGCGGACGCACCGAGTACTACCGCGGTGTTCCCCTCGAGACAAACCTTCTGCCCAAGGTGCAGATTGATATCGTCATCAGCAAGGTTCCCGTAAGAAGCGTTATAGATACGGCAAAGCGCGTGCTTTACACCGGTCACTACGGCGACGGCAAGATATTTGTTTACGATGTTGAAAACGTTGTTAAGATACGCACCGGTGAAGAGGGCTATGACGCACTTCAGGACGAAGAATAATACAATTTTACAGGATAAAACGCTCGAGTTTTGCTCGGGCTTTTATCCATATTTAGTTGAAAATATGAGGCGGCATATGATACTATAAATTCACATCAAAAATTTGGAAAAATAGAGGTAAAACCATATGGATGAGAAAAAAATCAGCACCGGCATCGACGGTCTTGACACAACGATCGATTATCTTCGGCCGGGAGACACCGCCATCTGGCAGATTGAGCATATCCGCGACTATATGTTTGTTGCGACAAAGCTCGCCAGCAGAATTGCCCGTCAGGGAATAAGACTTGTTTACATTCGCTTCGGAGATCACGAAGAAATCGTAGACATTGATGCGCTTCAGCAGTGCGGAGCAAATGTTAAACAGTACACTCTTGACCCCCGAGTAGGCTTTGAAACCTTTGCCGTGCAGGTCCACCGCATCATAAGTGCAGAGGGTAAGAATGTATTTTTCATATTCGACTGCCTTTCAGACCTGCAGAAATACTGGTTCTCCGATCTTATGATCTCAAACTTCTTCCTTCTGATAAACCCGTACCTTCAGGAGCAGAACGCTATCGCATATCAGCCGATAAACTATGAAAACCACACCTACGAGACCATCTCCCGCATACGCAGAGCCGCTCCGCTGCTTCTTAACATCCGCACCCTCAACGGCAGCACCTACATTCATCCCATAAAGGTTGAAGGCAGAAGCACTGCCAATATGTACTTCCCTCTTAAGATTACTGGAGATAATTGCGAGAACATTACTTCAAGTGCCGCAAACTACTCCATCTTTGAAAAGTTCACCCAGACCGGCGAGCGCCGCGACTGCTGGGACAGTATGTTTGATTCCGTTGACGAGGATGGAAGCGAGCCCACTGACGAGGAGGGTATTCGCCTTAAAGACAATATCATGCGCTGCCTTCTTGGTAATGAGCCCACGCGTCTTGAGCTGTGCCGCAAATACTTCAGCATGAAAGACCTTATGCGCATCAAGAAACGCGAGATAGGCACCGGTTGTATAGGCGGTAAAGCTGTCGGTATGCTGCTTGCAAGAAACATTATTCGTGATGAAGCTCCCGAGCTTTATGAAACTCATTTTGAGCCTCACGATTCCTATTACATCGGCGCTGACGTATTCTACACATACTTTGTCCAGAACGGCGCATGGTCACAGCGTACAAAAATGGTAGAGGACAAGGACTACTTTGAATGTGCTCCGAACATTCAGGAAAAGCTTCGCAACGGCATATTCATGCCGAGTATTACCGAACAGTTCCTGTCAATGCTCGAATACTTCGGTCAGTCTCCTATTATTGTCCGCTCCAGCTCCCTGCTTGAGGACGGCTTCGGCAATGCTTTTGCAGGTAAATACGAAAGCGTATTCTGCCCCAATCAGGGTACACTTGAGGAACGCTACAAGGTATTCGAGGAAGCAGTGCGCACCGTATATGCAAGCACTCTGAGCTATGACGCCATCAAATATCGTTCCGACCGAAATCTGCTCGACCGTGATGAGCAGATGGCTCTTCTTGTAATGCGTGTCTGCGGTGACTGCCACGGTTCGTATTACTATCCGCATATTGCAGGCGTCGGTCACTCAAAGAACCTGTATATAAACAGCACTAATGCTGTCCTGAACAACAAGGGCATGCTGCGTCTTGTATTTGGTATGGGCACAAGAGCCGTTGACCGCGAGGCCGATGACTATGCAAGACTTCTCAACATGGATAAGCCCACCGCTCCTCCCATGGTCGCATACGGTGACGAATATAAATACTCCCAGCATAAAATGGATGTAATCGATCTTTCCGAAAACACCTTCACCACTATCAATGCCGACACCATTGATAAAAAGGATCTTAAGACCGATGCAGGCCTGTTCATGGAGCCGGATATGCCCACCGCCGCACGCTATCGTGAGCTGGGCTTGTACAACACTCCCGTTCCCGAGATTCTCAATTTCCAGAAACTTCTCCGCAGAACGGATTTTGCCGATACCATGACAAAAATCATGCAGCTTCTCAGTGATAAATACGATTATCCCGTAGACATTGAATTTGCCTGCAACTTCACTCCCGAGAGCGATTACAGAGTAAACCTCCTGCAGTGCAGACCGCTCCAGACAAGGGGCATTGGCAAGGCCGGTGTTATGCCCAAGGTTAAGGACTATATATTCCATATCAAAGGCAATTTCATGGGTGGAAACGTTTGCCTGCCCATAAGATACTGCCTGTTTGTCAAGGTTGAGCCGTATCTGTCGCTGAATCAGCAGATGAAATACCTTGTAGCCAGAAAGATTGGTCAGCTCAACGACATCCTCAAAAACGAAAGCTCCGTACTTATGGGTCCGGGCCGTTGGGGTACCACTACTCCCAGCCTCGGAGTTCCTGTAAACTTCATGGAGGTTTCAAAGTTTGACTGTATGTGCGAGCTTGCATATAACTCACACGGTCTGCGTCCTGAGCTGAGCTACGGCAGCCACTTCTTCCAGGATCTTGTTGAAGCAGGCAGCTTCTACTCTGCAGTTTATCAGGGCGAAGACGGCTGCATCTTCAACGAGGATATTCTGGACAGCTTCCCCAACATGTACTCACAGCTTATGAATGCTGAGCCCGATGATCCCATGAGCGATGTAATCCATGTCTGTGATTTCGGAGAAAACAAGGCAATTCTGTACTCTGAAATCGAAAGTCAGGACTGTTTCTTTGCGCTTATGTAACATCACGGCTGTTAATTCTGTATTTTTCATCTTAAGCAGGCTGCAATGTCAGGATTTTTATTGACAAATTCATCCCAAAAGCGTATATTTATTCGTTGGAAATGTGATTTATGAATAAATATTTATTTAGATTGAAGTTGTTATGCGTAATATAAAGCACCTGCAAAACAACGCAATTCGGAGGTTGCAATGAAAAAAGCATATCTGGTATTAAGTAACGGCGCGGTCTTTGAAGGCAAGCGCATAGGAGCTGAAAAAAGCAGCATAGGAGAGCTTGTATTCACAACGGGCATGGTCGGCTATCTCGAAACGCTGACCGACCCCAGCTATGCAGGTCAGATCGTTGTGCAAACCTTCCCCATGATTGGCAACTACGGTCTGATACCCGAGGACTTTGAGGGTGTCTCCGCAGTAAAGGGCTATGTCGTGAGAGAGCTTTGCGATGCTCCGTCAAACTTCCGCAGCGAGGGAGACCTTAACTCTTTCCTCCTTCAGCAGGGAATCTGCGGAATATGTGATGTTGATACCAGAGAAATCACCCGAATAATCCGCAGCGAGGGCGTTATGAACGCCATGATCTGCGATGAAGTTCCCGAAGATACCGACATCATCAAATCTTACAAGGTCTGCAATACGGTGGCCGATGTCACACGCAGGGAGCCTGAGCTTTTCCCGAGTAAGGGCGAAAAGAAATTTTCCGTCGCTCTTGTTGACTACGGCGCAAAAAGCAATATCATCCGCTCACTTAATGAGCGCGGATGTGATGTTATGGTCGTGCCTGCAAACACGAGTGCCGAGGACATACTCGCAATGGCGCCTGACGGTGTTATGCTGTCAAACGGCCCCGGCGATCCTGCGGATAATGTATTCTGCATAGAGCAGATAAAAAAGCTCTTAGGCAAAGTCCCCATATTCGGTATCTGTCTCGGACATCAGCTCACCGCTCTTGCCGCAGGCGGCAAAACCGTAAAGCTCAAATATGGGCACAGAGGCGCAAATCAGCCCGTTCGCGATCTGGTCTGCGGAAGAACATACATAACGAGCCAGAATCACGGCTACGCTGTCCTCGCTGAGAGTCTTGAGGGCAAAGGTGTTCAGATCTTCGCAAACGCCAACGACGGAAGCTGCGAGGGTATGGAATATCCGGAGCTTAACTGCTTTACCGTTCAGTTCCATCCCGAGGCATGCTCAGGCCCTAAGGACACATCGTTTTTGTTTGACCGTTTTACAGCTTTAATGGGAGAGATGAAAAATGCCTAAAAATTCAGATATAAAAAAGGTTCTGGTTATTGGCTCAGGACCCATAGTTATAGGTCAGGCCGCCGAGTTCGACTATGCCGGCGCTCAGGCCTGCCGCGTATTGAAGGACGAGGGAATAAATGTCGTTCTCGTAAATCCGAACCCTGCCACAATAATGACCGACAGCCAGTTTGCCGACGAGATTTATCTCGAGGCGCTTGACGTTGAGACGCTTACAAGGATAATCGAAAAGGAACGCCCCGACGGTATTCTGGCTGGCTTAGGCGGTCAGACCGGCCTTACCCTTGCCTCGGAGCTTGCCGAGCGCGGAGTTCCCGAGAAATACGGTGTGCGTCTTTTGGGCACCGATGCCGCAGCCATAAATAAGGCTGAGGACAGAGAGCTTTTCCGCGACGAGATGGAAAGAATCGGCCAGCCCGTTGTTGCATCCGATATTGCAAATAATGTTGAGGATGCGCTGGCGGCTGCGGAAAAGATCGGCTATCCCGTTATTATCCGCCCGGCATTTACTCTGGGCGGCTCCGGCGGTGGAATTGCTTACACTGTCGAAGAGATGAAGGAGATTGCCCGAAACGGAATCGAGCTTTCCCCTATCAACCAGATCCTTGTTGAAAAGTGCATTTCTGGCTGGAAGGAAATTGAGTTCGAAACCATGCGTGACGCCGTCGGCAATGTTATAGCAGTATGCTCCATGGAAAACTTTGACCCCGTTGGCATACACACCGGTGACTCCATCGTAGTCGCTCCCGCTCTGACACTGGCGGACAAGGAATACCAGATGCTGCGCAGCGCGGCACTGGACATCATCTCGTCCATCGGAATTGTCGGCGGATGCAACTGCCAGTTTGCGCTTAATCCCGATAACTTTGAATATGCTGTTATTGAGGTAAACCCCAGGGTTTCCCGCTCCTCCGCACTTGCATCCAAGGCTACCGGATACCCCATAGCCAAGATAACAACTAAGCTCGCTCTGGGTTATACTCTGGACGAGATTAAAAACGACATCACAGGTAAAACCTGTGCCTGCTTCGAGCCCGCTCTGGACTATGTTGTTGTCAAGTTCCCCAAGTGGCCCTTTGACAAGTTCGTAGGCTCAAGCCGCATCCTCGGAACACAGATGAAGGCAACGGGCGAGGTCATGGCAATCGCGCCCAGCTTTGAAATGGCGCTGATGAAGGCTGTCAGGGGCGCGGAGATATCTCTCGACACGCTGAATTGCGAGCCTCTTTCCGACAAGAGCATTGAAGAGCGTCTGCATGAACAGAATGATCACCGCATTTTCACGGTTTTCGAGGCTTTGAAATCCGGTGTCAGCGTTCAGCATATACACGATATAACCAAGATTGACAAGTGGTTTATCTCAAAGCTTGAAAATCTTGCTCGGTTTGAGAAAAAGCTCTCTGAAGGATACAACGACGAACTCTATCTTCAGGCCAAGAAATACGGCTATACCGATGCCGCAATAAAACGCATTTCCGGATGCGAAAGCATAGGCAGCATAGATTTTTCCTACAAGATGGTCGATACCTGCGCCGCAGAATTTGAAGCGCAGACACCCTATTTCTATTCCTGCTGCGACAAGGCTTGCGAATCCCGCAGCTTCAAGCGCTCGGGAAAGCCCGTGGTCATGGTTATCGGCTCTGGTCCTATTCGCATCGGTCAGGGAATAGAATTCGATTACAGCTCCGTTCACTGCGTTATGACACTGCGCAAGCTGGGATATGACGTTGTAATCGTAAACAACAACCCCGAAACGGTTTCCACAGACTATGACACTGCTGACCGTCTGTACTTTGAGCCTCTTTACTCTGAAGATGTTATGAACATCATCAAGATTGAAAAGCCCATCGGCGTTGTTGTCGCTTTCGGCGGTCAGACCGCAATAAGACTTGTTGAATATCTCGATTCCAACGGCATCCCCATTCTCGGCACCTCTGCCGAGGGCATAGACCTTGCCGAGGACCGCGAGAAGTTCGATGCCTTCCTTGAGTCCATAGGCATGAAACGCCCCAAGGCCGTAACCGTAAACTCCACCGAGGAAGCACTAATCGCCGCTAAAATTCTGGGCTACCCCGTGCTTCTGCGCCCGTCATATGTCATAGGCGGTCAGGGCATCAGTGTCGCCCGAAGCGCGGACGAGATAAAAGAATACATGAAGCGTATCCAGTCCGACAAGATCTCAAATTCCGTACTGGTTGATAAATATATGCCCGGAACGGAGCTGGAGGTTGACTGCATTTCCGACGGTACAACTGTTCTCATCCCCGGAATAATGGAGCACGTCGAGCGCGCTGGAATTCACTCCGGCGACTCAATTGCGGTCTATCCTCCCTATAACCTTTCCGATGCCATGACGAAAAAGGTATGCGATATATCAATAAAGATGGCAAAGGGTCTTGGCACAAAGGGCATTGTCAACATTCAGTATCTCGTATACGACAACGAGCTGTATGTAATAGAGGTCAATCCCCGGGCAAGCCGCACCGTTCCCTATATCAGCAAGGTTACGGGCATTCCCATGGTAGAGCTTGCAAGCCGCGCAATGCTCGGCGAACAGCTTACCGACATGGGTTATTCCGAGGGTCTTGCGCCCACGGGAAAGTACTATGCGGTCAAGGTTCCCGTGTTCAGCTTCGAGAAGCTCTCGGATGCAAACTCGATCATGGGCCCTGAAATGAAGTCCACAGGCGAGGTTCTCGGCATAGGCAGGACAAAGACCGAAGCCCTTTATAAGGGTCTTGCCTCCAGCGGAATTGACGTTCATGCCGATAATCGCAAACAAAACCGCGGCATACTAATCTCTGTTGAGGACTATGATTATTCCGATGCTATTCAGATGGCGGAAAAGTTTACGGATTTGGGCATGGCTCTGTATGCTACGCCTGACACCGCAAAAGCCATCAGGGGACGCGGAATGGATGTCACTACCGTGCGCAATGTCTGGGAAAACAATGATATTTACGATTTGCTGGATAACGGCAAGGTCGATTACATCGTTTATACGGGCGCTGTTATGGACAGCTCCGTGGGCGATTACCGACTTTTACACCGCAAGGCAATGAATCTGCGTATTCCCTGCATGACTTCAATTGACACCGCAATGGCCCTGGCCGATGTGGTAAGCGCACATTATTCTCTCAAAAACATTTGTCTGATTGATATCAATCAGCATTGATCGTCGACGGAGAATACCCGTATTAGTCAGTTTTTGTCAAAATCATACTATTTAACGCTATAAAGCGATAAATTTTTATGTATCTTATCGATTGACATATAAGCAATCAGCAAGTAGAATTAACTAAACTGAATATTGCAATTTAGGATAGAGGTCGCAATTTTCAATATTACCTGCGGTGTCAAGACTCCGGCGAAGTCGTTGCCGTCAGGGAAAGGGGAAGTTGCCGAAAGAGAAACAGCCAATTTTTCTTGGGCAATCGAATAATATTCGGTTGACTGTCGCATAAGCGGAGAGCTATAGAATTGTTTTATAATCCGAAAACGGATAAAAAAGCTTTTACAAGTAGCTGACCTCTTAAAAAGTCAGCTGCTTTTTTATTATCTGAGCTTGCAATACAGTTAATACATCTGTAAGGAGACACAAATTATGATCAGCACACCTATTTTCCGCGGAGTAGCCACAGCACTCATCACCCCGACAACACCCGAAGGCGTAGACTATGAGGCATTCGGCCGTGTTATTGACTGGCAGATTGAGGAAGGCATCAACGCACTCGTTATTGCAGGCACAACCGGCGAAGGAACAACTCTTTCCGACGCAGAGCATCGCGAGGTTCTCAAGTTCGCAGTTGACCGCATCGCAGGCCGCGTTCCCATGATTGCAGGCACAGGCTCAAACGATACAGCCTATGCTATTGATCTTTCCAGATACGCCTGCTCAATCGGCGTTGACGGACTTCTTGTTGTTACTCCTTATTACAACAAGGCAACCCAGAAGGGCCTCATCGAAATGTACACCGCAATCGCGGATGCAGTTACAAAGCCCATCATTCTTTATAATGTTCCTTCCCGCACCGGCGTTGCTATTGAGCCGTCCACCTATGCCGCACTTGCCGACCACCCCATGATTGCAGGTATCAAGGAAGCAAACGGCGATATAACAAAGATTGTTCAGGCATTCTCTCTCGTCGGAGATAAGCTGAGCATTTATTCCGGTAATGACGACCAGATTACACCTATCCTCTCCATGGGCGGTCAGGGTGTCATCTCCGTTCTTTCCAACATCGCACCTCGCCAGACTGTTGAACTCTGCGACCGCTTCTTTGCAGGCGATGTTGCAGGCAGCGCAGCTTTGCAGTGCGAGATGTTTGACCTCATAAAGGCTCTGTTCTCCGAGGTCAACCCCATCCCCGTAAAGGCCGCCATGGCTGAGCTGGGCTTCTGCCAGAACTATCTCAGGCTTCCCCTCACTCCCATGGATGAGGCAAAGAAGGCAGTACTGTTTGACCTTATGCGTCAGCAGGGAATTCTCTGATACGGGAGAAATCAAGCATGAACATTATCGTTAACGGCTGCACGGGCGCCATGGGCAAGGTACTGACAGGGCTTATAAATGCAGATGAAAGCCTCAGCCTTGCTGCCGGAGTAAGCCGCAGCTGCCCCGAGTATTCAGCTCTGAGTGAATATCAGGGACCTGCCGACTGCGTTATAGACTTTTCAAATCATTCAAATACCAATGAGCTTCTCTCCTACTGCGAGGAGCGCGGACTTCCCGTTGTCATTGCCACAACAGGCCAGACAGAGGAAGAAAAAGCGGCAATATCCGCAGCGGCGGAAAAAATCCCCGTATTTTATTCGGGAAATATGTCTCTCGGAATTGCGCTTTTGGTTGAGTTGGCAAAGCAGACGGCCAAGGTTTTCCCCGATGCTGATATCGAGATTATCGAAAGACACCACAACAGAAAAATCGATGCACCTAGCGGAACTGCCCTTATGCTTGCCGATGCGATTCGCGAGGTAAGACCCGAAGCGACCTACAATCTCGGTCGTCCGGAAAACGGAAAGCGAACAAAGCAGGAGATCGGCATTCACGCAGTCCGATACGGCAATGAGGTCGGAACACACGAGGTCATCGTTGCAACCAACAGCCAGGTTATCACCTTAAAGCACGAGGCCGAAAACCGCGCGCTCTTTGCCGAGGGTGCTCTGTCCGCAGCAGCATTTCTCATTAATCAGGCACCGGGCCTGTACAACATGAAGGATTTGACACGCTAAGGAGTAAAATATGGACGCTCAGGAAATTATACGATACATAGCCGAAGCGGAGAAGAAAACTCCCGTCAAGCTATATATAAACGAGAAAGAACCCATCGACTACGGCTCTGCAACCGTATTCGGTGACAGCAGCAAAATAGTGTTCGGCGATTGGAGAGAACTTGCTCCCATTATAGAAGCCAACAGCGATAAAATTGCTGACATAATCATTGAAAACAACTGCCGCAACAGTGCTATTCCCATGCTGGACATGAAAGACATTACGGCCCGTATTGAGCCGGGCGCAATTATACGCGAGCAGGTTCAGATCGGCAAAAACGCCGTCATCATGATGGGTGCTATCATCAACATCGGCGCTGTTATCGGAGACGGAACCATGATAGACATGGGCGCGGTTCTCGGCGGCAGAGCAACCGTCGGCAATAATTGTCACATTGGCGCAGGCGCCGTTCTTGCCGGTGTTATCGAGCCTGCATCTGCAAAGCCCGTAATCATTGAAGACGGGGTCCTTGTAGGCGCAAATGCAGTTGTTATCGAGGGCGTTCATATCGGTAAGAATGCCGTTGTTGCCGCAGGTGCAGTTGTTATTGAAGATGTACCTGACAACATGGTCGTTGCAGGCTGTCCTGCACGCATCATAAAAGAAAAGGACGAGAAGACAACGCTTAAATCCGCCCTTGAGGAATCTCTCAGAAACCTCTGATTACTCATTCAAACTATATAAGTAAAGTTGCTCCGGCGAAGTTTTTGCGCCGGAGCAATTATCAAGAAAGCAGATTTCGGGAAATCGTTATGGACTATATTGCACAGGCCAACAGAATAAGCGATGAGCTCGCCGTAATAAGGCACAGCTTTCATATGGAGCCGGAAATCGGGCTCAATGAGTTTGCTACTGCGGAGAAGATTGAGCGAGAACTGAATTCATGCGGTATCGAAACCGAAAGAATTCTCGGGACCGCGGTCATCGGAACTCTGCACGGAGCCTTCCCCGGGCGCACAGCAGCGCTCAGAGCGGATATTGATGCTCTTCCTGTTGAGGAAAACACCGGATGTGATTTTTCTTCGAAGTTCCCCGGTCTTATGCACGCTTGCGGACATGACTGCCACACAACGGCAGTTATAGGAGCGGCAAAGCTGCTTGCAGCAAACGCCGACAAGCTGCACGGAACGGTGAAATTCCTGTTTCAGCCCGACGAGGAGGGCTGCGGCGGGGCAAAGCGAATGATTGATTGCGGCTGCCTTGAAAAGCCTCATGTTGATGCCGTGTTCGGCATGCACGTGTCACCTGATTTGCCTCTTGGCACCGTCGGAATAAGATACGGCAAGTTCTATGCCGCATCCAACACATTTAAAATCACGGTGCACGGTCTGTCCTCACACGGTGCAGAGCCCGAAAAAGGCATAGATGCTCTTGACGCTGCAGTGGAAATGCTGACAGAGATACGTGAGTTCCGCCGACAGCTTCAGGAAAAGCACGGCCCGCTTGTCATTACCACCGGTCAGCTTCATTCGGGAAGTGCGGGCAATATAATCGCCGACACAGCGGAGTTTGAAGGAATAATCCGAACTCTCGGTCAGGCGGCAAGAACAGAGACTGTTGAAAGCTTCAGAAGCCTTATAGAGAATATCTCTTCAAAACACGGGACAAAGACGGATATATTAATCCGCGAAAGCTATCCGGGAATCGTAAACGATGATGAAGCGACGGCCTTTGTCGAAAAGCAGGCGCGTATCCTGTTCGGTGACGATAAGCTTGCACTCATTGAAAAGCCGACTATGACAACGGAGGACTTCGGATATTTCCTCATGGAACGCCCCGGCACATTCTTCCACTTCGGAGTCGGCGGAAGCTATCCGCTCCACAATCCCTGTTTCCTGCCGGATGACAGCATGCTCGCACCCGTAGCCGCGCTTCATGCGCAGATAATAACCGCATTTTTAAATAACGAAGAATGCCCTTTGGAGGACAGATAATATGCAGACAACAGTTGTAAAATTCGGAGGAAGCTCTCTTGCCTCCGCACAGCAGTATAAGAAGGTTGCAGATATAATAAAGTCGGACCCCTCGCGCCGCTTTGTTGTTGCTTCTGCACCCGGAAAACGCAGCAGCGATGACGTCAAGGTAACCGACATGCTGTACAAGTGCTTTGCGCTTGCCGGTGACGGCGAGGATTATGAGCCGCAGCTCGAACTCATTAAGGACAGATTCACCGCCATTGCGGACGAGCTGAACATCGAATTTGACATTGACTCGGAAATCAGCATCATAAGAAAGCAGCTTTCCCTTAATCCCTCTTCCGAATACATGGCGAGCCGCGGAGAATACCTTAACTCAAAGCTCCTGTCATTATATCTGGGCTACGAATTTATTGATGCCGCGGATGTCATCAGATTCAATGAAGACGGAACTTTAGCCGATTCCGAAACCTACAGAATACTCGCTGCCGCTGTCAAGGGCGTGAGAAACGCGGTTATCCCCGGCTTCTACGGTGCTCAGGCAGACGGAACAATCCGCACCTTTTCCCGCGGCGGCTCGGATGTGACCGGTGCAATCGTTGCCCACGCAGTCGATGCCGATATGTATGAAAACTGGACCGATGTTTCCGGTATGCTGATGGCGGATCCGAGAATCGTCGAAAACCCTAAGCCCATTGAATTCATATCTTACAGAGAGCTCCGCGAGCTTTCCTATATGGGCGCAACCGTACTTCACGAAGAGGCGGTCTTCCCTGCAAGAACACTCGGCATCCCCATCAATATCAGAAACACAAACCGTCCTGAGGACCCCGGCACCATGATTACGAAGGCCGTACCGCCGACCTTTGCAAACAGACCTGTAACGGGAATTGCCGGCAGCACGGGTTTTTCAAGCATATTGATTGAAAAGGCCATGATGAACTCTGAGATAGGCTTTGCCTGCACTGTTCTTGAGCTATTCAAAAAGCACGGACTTGCATTTGAGCATATGCCCTCCGGTATCGATACAATTTCTTTTGTCCTCAAAACGGCCGAGCTTAACGCCTGCCGCGATGAACTGTTTGAGGAGATGGATCAGGCTCTCAGCCCTGATACTCTCACCGTTGACGATGACTTTGCCATGATTGCCATTGTCGGCCACGGAATGGTTTATACTCCCGGAGTTGCTGCGCGCGCATTCGCCGCTGTGGGTAATGCGGGGATAAATATTAAAATGATCGATCAGGGCTCGAGCGGATACAACATAATCATCGGTGTCGCCGAGAAGGATTACGCTGCAACCGTTAAGGCCATTTACGACGAATTTAACAAATGATTTTCGCTTCCGTATACATCCGATTACTAAAACAGCCTAAGGGGTGCCGCATATGCGGCACCCCTTAGGCATTATATCGTCGGCTAAAAAAATGCAAGCACGGTTTTGTCCGTGCTTGCATGTTCGTTTATTTTCTCGGTGTGTATCCTGCGAGGCAGTACGGAAGCTCCATTCGGTTTGCTTCGAGAAGCTCCTTATTTCTCAGAATCTCATCCGCTCTGCCGTCGGCAACTATTTCGCCGCTTGAGATGAGTATAACTCTGTCGCAAGTATCCAGAATCATGTCAAGGTCATGGGAGGCGATGAGCTTTGTCATCGTCAGCTTGTTTATGGCGTTTATGACCGTGCGTCGGTTCATTGGATCGAGCGCTGTTGATGGCTCATCCATAAGCACAGCCTCGGGCTCCATGGCAAGGACCGTTGCAATGGCGGCCATGCGTTTTTCGCCGCCGGATATTTTATGATTATAACGGTGCTTGAGCTCCGTAAGCCCCAGCTCCGTAAGCACCTTATCCACCTTTTCCTCTGCCTCTTCCTTGGAAAGACCGTAGTTTCGCGGTGCAAACATCATGTCCTCATAGACCGTGGGCATAAACATCTGATTATCCGAATTCTGAAGCACAAAGCCCAGCTTGCGGCGTATCTCGGGAAGATTCTCCTTTTTGACGGGAATACCGTCTACCCGCACTTCCCCGTTGCACGGAATAAGTCCGAGCAGGATTTTCATTATTGTGGATTTACCCGCGCCGTTTGCACCGATAAGTCCCACAGACTCGCCGTCATTTATGGTAAAGGAAAGGTTTTTCAGTACGGAGGTTTTCTTTTCGTATGAAAAAGATACATTGTCAAATTCTATCATGGTATATTCCTCACATGAAAATACTGCCCAGCATCTGCGGCAGATTGTACTCGCGCGCTGCGATAAAAAACGCAATACAGACGATCATATAAATCACTGCGCCAATGGTACAGGGCTTCGTATCGGCATAGTAGAATTCGCCCTTGAATCCGCGCAGCTGCATGCTCTGATAAAGCTCGTCTGCCCTGTCCATGCTACGCAGGAGAAGCTGACCCAGAAACGAGCCCCACGCCGATATGTGAATTCCCTTTTGCTTGGGCGCGCGCAGATGATACGCCTCGCTCATTATACTGACCTCATTGAGCATAACTGCAATATATCGGTAAGTCAGCAGGAGGAGCGTCACGATCATCCCGGGAACATGGAGCTTTCTCAATGCAGCACATATTGCGTCCATTGAAGTTGTTGCAATGAGCAAGAATGATGCCATAAGCGCAAACACACCTTTAAGCATCAGTGTTATCATCGAGATAACGCCTCCGGATATGGCAACAGAGCCGACATTCAGCATGACTGCCTTGTCAAAGAAAGGATTTACAAGGCCGACAGCGCACACAAGGGGCATTACAATTCTTAACTTGTAAAAACAGGTTCGCACTGAAACTCCGCTTATCTGGAACACAATAATGGGATACAACACCATTATAATCAGTCCGCTGAGGTTATACTTGTCAAACGATACCACAAAGAAGATGTAAGCCAGCGTGACAATGAGTTTTACCAGCGGATGCAGATCGTGTATGGGAGATGACTTTGCCGAGAGCTCGTCCATTTCCTGAAATTCAGTCAGCGCATTCGAAATTTTATCCATATAAAAACCTACAAAAATGTGCATTTAGAGGGCATCCGACGGACGCCCTCCAAAAGTATAACATATAACTATTTATTTTGCATTATTTTTCTTTCTGAAGAAGCCGCCTGCGAGGCAGATAAGTACTGCAACACCGGCAACCATTGCCGAGCCTACCAGACCGGATACCGTGGTGCCTGCGGGATTATCGCCGTCATTTGAGAAGGCATAATCAGGCAGGAATGCGGTGCTTTCCTGAATTGCGCCCGCTTTGTCTGCGGCATCGCTCTTGTAGCCGTAGTCCTCTTCGTCCAGTCCCATGTTTTCGCTGTAGCCTGCTTCAGCGTTGCCGAACATGGACCATTCAAGTCCGTCGGGGTTGGAGCTTGCAACGAGAGATAAGCCGCCGCCGACAACTGCTGCAACCAGTGCAAGAACAACGATTGTAGTCTTTAAGGACATCTTTGTTGCGGTTACCTTGCCCTCTGCATCAACATCACGCAGAAGCTCGGGACGAACTTCGTAGATGAACAGAAGAACCGCTGTGGTTATAAGGACTTCGATAAGACCTACTGCAAGATGTATGGGCTGCATAATGCCAACGAAGGTACCGAAGGGCAGCTCAGTGATGCCGGAGATGGTTGTTTCGAGAACAACGGAGAATGCGCCAAGCTGCAGAGTCAGAACGCAGCCGAGAATTGAAGCGAGAGTGATCTTTGCTCTGCCGGCCTTCTTGCCCTCAAGCTTTGAGAACAGATTGCCCTTCATTATCGGCTTCCAGATAAGGAAGTAGCCGACGAAGCATCCGTAGAATGCCATATTCCACACATTTGCGCCCAGCGCCATCAGGCCGCCGTCAGCAAAGAACAGGCATTGTATTGTCAGGATTACTATCATGGACAGGAAACCCGCCCATGGGCCTAACAGGCCTGTCAGAAGCATGCCTCCGCACATATGGCCCGATGAACCTGTTCCGGGAATAGTATAATTAATCATCTGTCCTGCAAATACCAGGGCAGCGGTAACTGCCATTACAGGAAGCTTCTGAGTATTTTCATCCTTGCGGACTTTTGAAACTGACACGCCTGCGGTTGCTGCCGATGCGGCATACATAGTCGCGGCAACTGCGGGAGCGAGCAGTGCGTCTGCCATATGCATAACATGTACCTCTTTTTCTAAGATAATACCATTATAAGCTTGCCGTATTTTCTTAACAACCTCGGCGGGGGGATGAAATGTTCAACAAAAATCAATCCTCGTTTTTGTGCATTTTAGCATTTTCAATCTTAAAATGTCGTTTTTTGCTTCCCTTTCGCGGAACCAAATCAATTCCTGCCCTAAAATTTAAAAGTGCTACAATCTCTTGCAGCACTTTTAAAAGGAGTTGTTCGCAGGAGGATAACCTAAAACCTCCCGCAGTTTCATTTTGAAAGACCTAACATATTCGATTCACCTGATGGTGAAAGCATAGCACATCAGTTGCCCGCTTCACAAGCCCCAGTGGGGGATATTTTTTCAAAAAAATTCGAATTTTTTCGTGTTTTATCCCCTGCAGGGGGATATTTTTTGCAAAAAAGTTCTTCAAATCACAATTTCAAGCAAGCAAAAAAGCTTGGATTCGTAGGAAGGCCTCTGCTAACAATGACGGTTGTTCCAATGCTTGCGGAAATGCGCGGCAGCGATGACGCATATGCAACGGGGATTACAGTTGCAACGCTTGCGGCGAGTATAGTCACCATACCGGTAGTGGCAATGCTGACGATGTGAGAGCAAATTGAAAAGCTGCGGTAAGTCATAAGATTCGAAGCTCTGCATTGAGAGGGGATTGCGTATCCCCTTTTCCTTCTTTTGCGCGAAATCTATAAACCCTTATATAATTATGCACCTCACATCAGGAAATGTGAGGTGCAATATATTTTCAGAATTCAGGCTTCTTACTGTGTCAAAATCAATAGCTAAGGTTCTTCATAAAATCTTCAACGATTCTGTCACACTCGTTTTTATTTGCTGCCGGATAATTAATGCTCACTTCAATTCCCCGGTCTCCAATTCTTACTTCGTGTATGTAATACACATTGTCCCCGGAAAGGCCGGACACCGTAAAGGAATTCTCAGCTGATGTATTATACGTAACGCCATCGGTTTGACTATAGTAATCGTAAGAATCTTCAAACCAGTTCTCTCCTATATTTATTTCAGGAGCATTAAGGCAAGCGACATCTATACTCATATTCAAATCAGAACGAGTGTATGAATAGGACCGCATACCGGGTGCTTTAGCGTGGCCCTCATAGTCCGACTCAACGAATTTTTCCGGGACATAGAACCGCACCATATCCGCATCTATCCATCCGATTGCAGACTCTGGTTTATCTGACTGTTCAGGGGCATCAGTTGAAATGTCCACCGTGGGAGTCGGATTGACTGTATCGGTAACAGCCGGCGACTCTGTGTTGCTTTTTTCTGGTGCTTCTTGTTCAGCCGCTTTGTTGCACGCGCATAGCAAAAGTAACGCCGCAATCAATGACAGTGCAAACAGCAAAACTCTTCTGTTCATCCAGTTCACCTCAACTTTGTTATTGTGAGATCATTTTACCATAAGCTGTATTGAAACGGAATATCTTTTTGGAATATTTCACTCTCTCACCTGTTTTGAGCTAAGTGTATAAGCTCTCCACCAAGACAAAAAACCACACCTTTCGGTGTGGTTTTCAGGTTTTGGTGGAGACGGAGAGGATCGAACTCTTGACCTCATGAACGCCATTCATGCGCTCTCCCAAGTCGTACGGTTGCGCACCTCAATCGATGATGTGAGGTTTGGTGCGAGATATAAGATAAGTGGCATATTTTTAAAGGAAAGCATATTCTAGTATGGTTCATTATTATTTTAGGTAAAATGCTTTAGGGGACCTCCCCCCCAATCTTCCTAACTTGAGGACAGCCTTGACACATGCACCCATTGGGTGTATTATTTGCTTGAGGTAACAAATATGGATATTCGTGAATTAAGATCAAAATTAGGATACACTCAGAACGAATTTGCTTTACGGTATAATATCCCTTTTCGAACTGTACAGAACTGGGAATCTGGCATGCGCACTCCCCCCGATTATGTTATAAAACTACTTGAGGAGCGTATTATGACAGATCTAATTAATCGAAAGACAGTGGCACTTCCAAAATACGATCCTCAAAAGATAGACCTTCCAAAAAGACGTGATTATATTGGTGCAATTTCCTGGCTTAAGGCAGTACGCAATTGCTTGGGCGAGTCCGTCGTTTTTGCCTTGGATGAAGCGCTTATGTGTCATGGTAGTTTTGGCGGGCGCAGTGATGAGTACATCGTCTGGGTTTATGGAGATAATTCCGTTGCTAGATATAATGGTGTGGTTGTACTTGGAAATCGGATAAGCCCTTACAATGTAAAAGAAAAAAACGGCTTGCGATATACCGATTTTAATCGAACATTATCCGATGCCTTTGCTAACGAATCGATTTTGGATATGCAGGGTATTACAGAAGCAGTCAGTAGATATTATTATCGTAGTGGAAACAGTTTTGATGGTATTTCTGTGGCTCCTGAGTTCCAAGAAAGATTTGAAGAGCTCGCAAATGAAGCCATAGATTATTATAGCAACTAAGAAGGTGGTATTTTGAATCTATCAGCGGAAGAAAGAATAATGTACGAAGTAATGATGGCCATATATAACAGTGGCATTCCCATGAACTTCAAGGGATCAATGGTGCTGAAAGCCTGCTTGGCTGAAGCAGGTTATTCTGAAGATACACGCCATACCACCGATATTGATGGTAACTGGTATTCAGATGTCCTGCCGTCGGGAGAACAAATGGTTGAATCCTTACAGAAGGCACTAACAAGAAATAATATTGACCTGAATGTTAGCATTTATAGAATGTATGGGGAAGGACGCTCCGCAGGGTTTGAACTGTCGGATAATTCTACGGGAGAGATTCTTTTCTCAATGGACATTGATGTAAATCGCCCCGTTGCATCCACTAAAATATACGAGATCGAAGGAATCAGATTTCTTGGGGTATCTCCTTCGCAAATGATATCCGATAAAGTTTCAGTCCTCTCCACTGATAAAGTTTTCCGACGAATAAAAGATGTTGTAGATCTGTATTATATCTCAAAAGTTTTCACTTTTAATAAAACAGATATTGTTCAAACACTTAAAGATACTGGTAGATCTCTGGATTCATTTAACGGTTTTCTTCACAGAACCGATGATTTAAGACATTCTTATGATAAATTCCGTTTTGCAGGAGATATAAACAAACCAAGCTTTGATGATGTGTACCTTACTGTAAAGGAATTTATCCGTGATATTCTCCCGAAAGAGCGGTCTCATGATCTGGAAAGATAAGCAGCAAACGCAAAAGAATGCGTCTTCAGCCGATAAGTATAACTGTTCATCGGCTTTTTTGTGAAAATATGAAAAGCAAGTGTTTTCAATCCACTCCATATATTTGTGGCATAATAAAATCATTATTTGAAGCCAGCGGATTATTCTTTTCACCAAAACAAAAACCACACCTTTCGGTGTGGTTTTTGTTTTGGTGGAGACGGAGAGGATCGAACTCTTGACCTCATGAATGCCATTCATGCGCTCTCCCAAGTCGTATGGTTGCGCACCTCAATCGATGATGTGAGGTTTGGTGCGAGATATAAGATAAGTGGCATATTTTATAAAGGAAAGCATATTCTGGTATGGTTCATTATTATTTTAGGTAAAATTTTTTGGGGGACCTCCCCCCAATCTTCCTAAATTTGGGGCAGTCTTGACATATGCACCCATTGGGTGTATTATTTGTTTGAGGTAACAAATATGGATATTCGTGAATTAAGATCAAAATTAGGATACACTCAGAACGAATTTGCTTTACGGTATAATATCCCTTTTCGAACAGTACAGAACTGGGAATCTGGTATGCGTAATCCCCCCGAGTATGTTATAAAGCTACTTGAAGAACGTATTATGACAGATCTAATTAACCGAAAGACAGTGGTACTTCCAAAATACGATCCTCAAAAGCTAAGCCTTCCAAAGAGACGCGATTATATTGGTGCAATTTCCTGGCTTAAGGCAGTACGCAATTGCTTGGGAGATTCCGTCGTTTTCGCCTTGGATGAAGCTCTTATGTGTCATGGTAGTTTTGGCGGACGCAGTGATGAGTACATTGTCTGGGTTTATGGAGATAATTCCGTTGCTAGATATAACGGTGTGGTTGTACTGGGAGATTGGATAAGCCCCTACAATGTAAAAGAAAGAATCGGCTTGCGCTATACCGATTTTAATCGAACATTATCCGATGCCTTTGCTAACGAATCAATTTTGGATATGCAGGGTATTACAGAAGCAGTCAGTAGATATTATTATCGAAGTGGAAACAGTTTTGATGGTATTTCTGTGGCTCCTGAGTTCCAAGAAAGATTCGAGAAGCTCGCAAATGAAGCCATAGATTATTATAGCAACTAAGAAGGTGGTATTTTGAATCTATCAGCAGAAGAAAAAATAATGTACGAAGTAATGATGGCCATATATGACAGTGGCATTCCCATGAACTTCAAGGGATCAATGGTGCTGAAAGCCTGCTTGGTTGAAGCAGGTTATTCTGAAGATACACGCCATACCACCGATATTGATGGTAACTGGTATTCAGATGTCCTGCCGTCGGGAGAGCAAATGGTTGAGTCCCTGCAGAATGCACTAGCAAGAAATAATATCGGTCTGAATGTTAGTATTTATAGAATGTACGGGGAGGGTCGCTCCGCAGGGTTTGAACTGTCGGACGACTCCACGGGAGAAATTCTTTTCTCAATGGACATTGATGTAAATCGCCCCGTTGCATCCACTAAAATATACGAGATCGAAGGAATTAGATTTCTCGGAGTGTCTCCTTCGCAAATGATAGCCGATAAAGTTTCAGTCCTCTCCACTGATAAAGTTTTCCGACGAATAAAAGATGTTGTGGATCTGTATTATATCTCAAAAGTTTTTACTTTTAATAAAGCAGATATTGTTCAAACACTTAAAGATACTGGCAGATCTATGGATTCTTTTAACGGTTTTCTTCATAGGCCCGATGATTTAAGGCATTCTTATGATAAATTCCGTTTTGCAGGAGATATAAACAAACCAAGCTTTGATGATGTGTACCTTACTGTAAAGGAATTTATCCATGACATTCTCCCGAAAGAACGGTCTCGTGACATGGAAAGATAAGCAACAAGCACAAAAGAATACACATTTAGCCGATGAGTAATTATGATCATCGGCTTTTTTTAATTAAAAGCACGTGCTCTCAATCCACTCCAAATATTTGTGGCTTAATAAAATCATTTTTTGAGCGTAGCGGATTATTAGCTCCACCAAAGCAAAAACCACACCTTTCGGTGTGGTTTTTGTTTTGGTGGAGACGGAGAGGATCGAACTCTTGACCTCATGAATGCCATTCATGCGCTCTCCCAACTGAGCTACGCCCCCAGCTGCAAAGGTATTTTAGCAGACGGGGGGAATATTGTCAACATATAATTAGTAATCTTCGTCGAACATGTAGCTTATATCTTTCTTATAAACAAACTTGGGCTCGGTACCCTTAACAAGGCGGACTATATTCTTGCGGTACTCAATGAGCACGATTACAAAGCACAGCAGAACGAGCCTATGCACCCACTCTCCGTCGAGAGAAATGAGGGCAAACATATATGCCGTAAGTGCGCTAGCAATTGCCGCAAGGGACACATAGCGCGTCACATAATAAACACCGGCTATAACAAGGACAACAGCAAAACCGACGCTGAATTTTACCAGCAGCATTCCAACTGCAAAGGCAACGAGGCTGGGCTCACCCTTGAACCTGAACATGATGGGAAAATTATTGCCCATCATAACGCAGAACAGCGCAAAGGCTCTGCCGAGGAGCGCCTGATCGCAGATGCTCATCAAGCCTCCGCCGATAAGAACCGGTATTGCGGTCTTTGCTGCTTCAACGCCCAGAAGCTTAGCCATTCCTTTCTTGCCGAAACGCTTCTCGAATCTCGTGATGCCCACATTATCGCGGCTATATGCAAACAAATCGCAATGGAATATAAAATGAGATGCGATTATCGTTGTGTTGAGACTGCCCATAAAATATGCAATTATCGCGGTTACAGACAGGAGAACAGCTATCATTCCTTATCTCCCTTCTGGCGGATAACCATACGTATCGGCGTTCCCTCAAGGCCGAAGGTTGCGCGAATCTGATTCTCAAGATAGCGCTGATATGAGAAGTGGAACAGCTCCTTTGTATTGCAGAACACGACAAAATTGGGCGGCTTTATGCCCGTCTGGGTCATGTAGTATATCTTGAGTCTGCGACCCTTATCCGTGGGAGGCTGAACACGGGCCTGTGCATCGGCAAGAACACTGTTAAGCATGCCGGTGGTAATACGCATGTTGCTCTGGTCATTTACGAAGTTTACGAGCTCAAATATTCTGTCGGTACGCTGGCCGGTCATTGCGGAAATAAAGAGCACGGGAGCATAACTCATAAAGCTCAGGTCGCGCATAACATCCTTGCGCATTCTCTCCATTGTACCGGTTTCTTTTTCTATAAGATCCCACTTGTTGACAACGATGATGCTGGCCTTGCCGGCTTCATGGGCAAGACCTGCAATCTTGGTGTCCTGCTCGGTTACGCCCTCACGTGCATCGATCATAATAAGGCAGACATCCGCACGCTCAATTGCCATCTGCGCACGCATGACGGAGAATTTCTCAACACGCTCATCGACCTTGGATTTGCGGCGTATTCCTGCCGTGTCGATAAACACATACTTGCCGTGCTTATTCTCAATAAAGGAATCGACGGCATCGCGGGTAGTACCTGCGACATTACTTACAATAACGCGCTTCTCGCCGAGGATATGGTTTACGAGGGATGACTTACCCACATTGGGTTTGCCGATTACGGCAACCTTAATGCTGTCATCGTCCTCTTCCTCCGCGTCCTCGTCGGGGAAGTATTTCATACACTCATCAAGCAGGTCTCCCGTGCCGTGGCCGTGGACTGCGGAAACCGCAACAGGGTCACCGAGGCCAAGCTCATAAAACTCGTATATGCCGGGGTCAACCATACCGGTGGAGTCCATTTTATTGACGGCCAGCACGGTGGGCTTTTTAGAGCGCAGGAGCATATTTGCAACATCCTTGTCCGCTGCGGTAACGCCCGTACGGATATCGGTTACAAGCACGATTACATCAGCCGAGGAAATTGCAATATTTGCCTGCTCACGCATGAACATGAGTATTTCGTTATCGGTGGTGGGCTCGATGCCGCCTGTATCAACGATATCGAATTTTCTGCCGCACCATTCGCATTCGGCATAGAGTCTGTCGCGGGTTACACCGGGGGTGTCCTCGACGATGGAAAGTCTTTTGCCGACGAGCTTATTGAACAGCATTGACTTGCCGACGTTTGGTCTCCCGACAATGGCAACCAGGGGCTTCGCCATTTTCAGCCCTCCTCAAACATTTTGATTATATTTATAATACGCTTCGCGCGAAATCTCACGCTCGGGAATTTTTAGCTCGGGCAGAGCATCGCCGCTTATCGCGTCCCAAAGCTCGAAGCCGTCCTGCTCTACGGGATATATCGGAACTCCGAGGGCTTCGCTTGCTTGCTCCAATGTCACGTCGTCGAGAAAATCCATCTCGGCGCGGCGAAGCATATTCTGTGAAATAAAAAGTCTCTCGCCCAGCTCCTTATCCCTGAGCTGTGCTATGAGGTCACCGCCGG
>JAZLGD010000154.1:0-3529 GCA_045616105.1 Oscillospiraceae bacterium
TCGTGCTGGGTGCGCATATTCTCAATCTTAGCAAGCTCAAGAGTGCCGTATTTCTGGGACTTTGTGAGAGCTTCGCCGGGAATGTTGGTGTGGACATGAACCTTGAATGCCTCATCATCCTCGCCGATAACAAGGCTGTCGCCTATGCTGGAGAGGTATGCTCTGAGGGGAGTGAGGTCAACATTGGGATTTTCCTTGCGGATGATATAAACGGTATCGAATGCAAAGGTTATATCCTCGGTGCTGATTGAATCGAAAGCACCGCCCTCGTTCGCGATAACGCCGGCATTTACAGCCTGAGCAGGTGCGGAGATCTCGCCTCTGAGATACGCCAGCATGGCTTCAATGATGACTATGTAGCCCTTGCCGCCTGCATCAACGACGCCTGCCTTGCGAAGAACGGGGTTCTGGTTGATGGTATCTTCAAGTGCTTCGTTTGCTGCATCAAGTGCCTTCTGGAGCATTTCCTCAACGTCGTTGCCCTTCTTGCCGTATGCGACAGCAGCCGTAGCGGAAAGACGTGCAACCGTGAGTATTGTGCCCTCTGCAGGCTTCATAACTGCCTTGTATGCAGCCTCAACGCCGTCGTTCATTGCCAACGCAAATTCTTTTGCGCCGACGACTTCCATGCCCTTTATGCGCTTGGAAATGCCGCGGAAGAGCAGGGAGAGGATAACGCCGGAGTTGCCGCGTGCGCCGCGCAGAAGTGCGCTGGCAACGCAGTCAGCGACAGCGTCAGCCGAACGGAAGCTCTTTTTTCTGAGCTCGGTTGCGGCGCTGTTCATGGTAAGACCCATGTTTGTGCCGGTGTCGCCGTCGGGGACGGGGAAGACATTGAGCTCGTTTATTATCTGTGTATTCGAAGCAAGTGCCGCATCTGCGCAGAGAATCATCTCTTTAAATGAAGTGGCATCAATATATTCTCTCAAGTGAAAGTACCCCCTGTGAGGATTTTTTTATAATTATCCGATGATAACGGTGTCAACAAAAACGTCAACGCTCTTAATGGGAACTCCGGTTGCTTTTTCAACCTTGTAACTGACTTCTTTTATGATACTGCGGCAGACTGCACTGATGTTAACGCCGGTATCAACGCCGATGTGCAGTTCAAGGGAGAGCGTGCCGTCATCATTAAAGCTTGTGAAAACGCCCTTAGACATGGATTCGCGTCTTAAAAGCTGAAGAGGTCCGCCTTCTTTGCTGCGGCCTGCCATACCCTTAACACCGAAGCAACTGGTTGCTGCATCGCCTGCAATGTTGGTAAATACCTCGCTGGTAATGCTTATGGTTCCTTTTTCACTTGTAATGTTCACCATGATGAAAGGCTCCTTTCCGCTTTTAGCGATATAAATACCAAAGTATTATAATACACGAATCTGTAAAGTACAAGCAAAATTTGATATAAATCAGAATAAATCTGATTTTATTGTTCAGGTATCCACGTGGGGGAGAAAAATGTCCGCGCTTGAACACGGTGTATACAAAATAAACAGCGCACGGACGACCTTAATTTATAAGAGTTTGCAGATATGTGTATATTGCACAAAAATTACCGATTTATACTGCTAAAGAGTGGGGTCGAAATCGGTTGATTTTAAAGATGTTTTGTGTTATTTTTAAATGAGCGATAACTGTATCGCAAACTGATAATTTGTATGCCACCACTAATGAATTTTGGAGGAAAGAATATGGCAAGAAAATTCAAGACAATGGATGGTAATGAGGCTGCTGCACACGTAAGCTATGCGTTTACCGAAGTAGCTGCAATCTACCCCATCACCCCGTCAAGCCCCATGGCAGACTTCGTTGATCAGTGGTCTGCAAAGGGACAGAAAAACATTTTCGGCAGCACCGTAAAGGTACAGGAAATGCAGGCAGAATCAGGCGCAGCCGGTGCAGTCCACGGCTCACTTAATGCAGGCGCACTGACCACCACCTACACAGCATCCCAGGGCCTGCTGCTCATGGTTCCCAACATGTACAAGATCGCAGGCGAACTGCTTCCTGCGGTATTCCATGTAACTGCGCGTGCAATTGCAAGCCACACGCTTTCCATTTTCGGTGACCACAGCGACATTATGGCATGCCGCCAGACCGGATTTGCAATGCTGGGCGAAGGCAACGTACAGGAAGTTATGGACCTTGCACCTGTTGCTCACCTGGCAGCAATCAAGGGCAGAGTTCCTTTCGTAAACTTCTTTGACGGCCTCCGTACCTCCCACGAAATCCAGAAGACCGCTGTATGGGATTACGAGGATCTGGCAGAAATGTGCGACATGGATGCAGTTAAGGCATTCCGCGACAGAGCACTGAACCCCGGCCATCCCACCATGCGCGGCTCCCACGAGAACGGTGATATCTTCTTCCAGAACCGCGAAGCATCCAACAAGTACTACGAAGCAATCCCCGAGATAGTTGAAGAGTACATGGGCAAGGTAAACGAAAAGCTCGGAACCAACTACCAGCTGTTCAACTACTACGGCGCACCCGATGCAGAGCGCGTAATCGTAGCAATGGGCTCCATCTGCGACGTTGCAGAAGAAGTTATTGATTACCTTATGGCAAAGGGCGAAAAGGTCGGCCTCGTAAAGGTAAGACTTTACCGTCCGTTCAGAGCAGATAAGCTCCTCGAAGCTATCCCCGAAACCTGCAAGAAGATTGCAGTTCTCGACCGCACTAAGGAACCCGGCGCACAGGGCGAGCCTCTGTACCTCGACGTTGTAACCGCAGTTGCAAACGCAGGTCGCAACATTAAGGTTTGCGGCGGCCGCTACGGCCTCGGCTCCAAGGATACTCCTCCTGCAAGCGTATTCGCAGTATACACCGAGCTTGAGAAGGAAGAGCCCAAGCGCCAGTTCACCATCGGCATCGTTGACGACGTTACCAACCTGAGCCTGCCTGAGGTTGAAGCACCCTCCACCGCAGCAGAAGGCACTGTCGAGTGCAAGTTCTGGGGTCTCGGCGGCGACGGCACTGTCGGTGCAAACAAGAACTCCATCAAGATTATCGGCGACCACACCGATAAGAACGTTCAGGCATACTTCCAGTACGACTCCAAGAAGACCGGCGGCGTTACCATCTCCCACCTGAGATTCGGCGACAAGGCTATCAAGAGCCCGTACTACATCAATAAGGCTGACTTCGTTGCATGCCATGTTCCCGCATATATCACCAAGGGCTTCCCCATCGTCCGTGACGTTAAGCCCGGCGGCGTATTCCTCATTAACTGCCAGTGGAGCTTTGAGGAACTCGAGCATCACCTTGATGCCGCTTCCAAGCGCTACATAGCAAAGAACAACATTCAGCTTTACATGATCAACGCTATCGACCTTGCCAAGAAGATCGGCATGGGCAAGCGCACCAACACCATCCTCCAGAGCGCATTCTTCACTCTGGCAAAGGTCATGCCTCAGGAAGAGGCCATCGGTCACATGAAGGAAGCTGCCCTCAAGTCCTACCTCAAGAAGGGTCAGGATGTTGTCGATATGAACTATGCAGCTATCGATGCAGGCGCAACCGCATTCACAAA
>JAZLGD010000155.1:0-2495 GCA_045616105.1 Oscillospiraceae bacterium
CGGACGCCGATCTCGACCTTACGGATACAGATGTTATCATCTGCCTCGGCAATGGTCTGTCAGGCCCTGATAAGCTCCCCAAATACAGAGAACTTGCTTCTCTCCTTGGCGGCAAGATTGCCTGCACCCGTCCTCTGTTCGATAGAGGCATATTGCCCTTCAAGTTGCAGATAGGACAATCCGGCGTCATGGTAAAGCCTAAGCTTTATATAGGCTTTGGTATCTCAGGCGCAATCAACCATACTGCAGGTTTTGCAGGTGCAGGTCTGGTTATCTCGGTCAATAACGATCCCGAGGCACCTATTTTCGGTGTTTCCGATTACGGAATTGTCGGCGATATGGACGAAGTCTGTGATGCTATGATAGCCGCAATAAAAGCTAAATAATTCATAAACAGCAAGGACAGAGATGCAGTTACTGCATCTCTGTCTTTTTGCTTAGCTGTAAATTTTTTCGGTTTTTTGTTATCAGCAGCGCCATAATAAAACTTGAAATAAGCAGAGGATTAAGATATACTATCATAGTCAGTCGCGCAGAGCGCGAAGGGAATTGAAAGTGATTTTTTAATCGTTTGAATAAACTGAAAAATTTATCAACCAAAGGAGATGATTTGATGAGCTTTAAAATATTCTCTGATACATCCTGCAACCTCCCCATGAGCATTCTCTCCAAAGGCGAGGTAGATATTGTCCCGTTTTCTTATTATCAGAAGGACAATACCGAAAAAATAATGCAGTGCTTTGACATTGAGCAGTTTGACGGTAAAGCATATTATGACGGCATACGCGAGGGAAAAATGTATAATACCTCTCAGGTATCGCCTCAGGTTTATTTTGACAGTATAGCGCCCTATGCCGAAGCAGGACATGATATCCTGCATATCTCCATGTCCTCGGGAATAAGCGGCTCTTATAATTCTTCTCTTATAGCGAAATCCATGCTGGAGGAAGCCTATCCCGACAGAAAATTCTATATGCTGGATACAAGAGCAGCCTCTCTCGGAGAGGGAATCGTTGTGCTGAAAGCCATCGAGTTCAAAAAGCTTGGAATGACTATTGATAAATGCTATGAGGCGCTCAATAAGGTGTGTGACTGCGTTTATCAGATTTTCACCGTTGACAATCTGAGACATCTTCAGAGAACCGGCAGACTTTCAAACGCTGCTGCGATTATCGGAACGGTTCTGAACATAAAGCCGATACTCAAGGGAAATCAGAAGGGCGAAATTGTCAATATCGAAAAAGCCCGCGGAAGAAAACACGCAATCAAAGCTCTTGCGGAAAAGTATAACAGCATTGTCAAGGAGCCTGAAGCTCAGGTTGTAGGCATTGCCCACGCGGATAACGAGCCGGAGGTTTCTTACCTGATTGATTTGCTGAACGAAAAGAATCCGCCGAAGGAAATACTGTCAGTTTGCTATGAACCCGTCACTGGCGCTCATGTCGGACCGGGAACAGTAGCCCTGTTCTTCCTCGGGGATGAGGACGCAAGAAGTAAATAAGAATAATAAAAGCCTTTACCGAATAATCGGTAAAGGCTTTACTTTTGTGATTTTTATGAATCGCGCTTTTTGTTGACTGTAATTCTCATCTGTCTGTTCTCAATGTACTTGGGGAGCACATCAACGCGCTTTTCGTAAGGAATGCTTTCTTCGTTTGTACGCTTCTTGAGCTTGATTGCATCGAATTTACATCTTACGGTGCAGACGCCGCAGCCAAGACATTTGGTGGGGTCAACAACGGATGCGCCGCAGCCCAGACAGCGTGAGGTTTCTTTCTTGAGCTGTTCCACGGTAAAGGTCTTTCTGCCGTCCTTAAACTCGGAAACATCGATCTTGTCGGGAGTCTGGCGCGGTGTGTTGTCGTAGCACTGCTTGATGCTGTCAAAGTCCAGATTATCCTTATCCAGAGCCTTGTATGCGAGGAGGTCTCTGCCTAAGGTAAGGCTCTGACCTTCCTGAACAAACCTGTGGATGGATATTGCGCCCTGCTTGCCTGCGGCAATTGCGTCGATTGCAAACTTGGGGCCTGTGAGGACATCGCCGCCGACGAAGATGTCGGGCTGCGCAGTCTGGTAGGTGAAGCCGTCGGCAATTGCGCGACCCTTTTCGTTAACTTTAAGCTCGCCGATGTCAAGACCGCCCCAGTCAATTACCTGACCGATTGCTGCGATAACTGCGCTGCACTTAATCTCGCCTGCATCGCACTTGAGAGCGGAAACCTTGCCGCCGGTGCCGATAATTTCAAGAGGCTTGTGCTCGAACAGAAACTTTACGCCCTCTTCCTTGGCCTCTGCGACCTCTGCAGGATCAGCGGGCATGTCGCTTTCTTTTCTGCGGTAAGCGAGTGTCACGTCAGCGCCGAGGCGTACTGCAGCGCGGGCAACATCCATTGCAACATTCCCGCCGCCGATAACAACGACCTTCTTGCCGATTGCGGGTTTCTTGCCTGCGTTTACTTCACGGAGGAAGTCAACACCGCCGAATACACCCTTCA